>JAPSHM010000157.1 GCA_031179845.1 Pedobacter sp. | reverse complement strand
AAGGAACTAATTTGGCTGAACAATTGTTCAGCCTGGTGATGTTCAATTGCACCAATAAGTGCAATGTCGTTTTCATTGATCTCTGCGCTAACAAGTGGGTAATGGACCAGGACACTATCTACTGAAGCTTTAATCTGTTGTTCTCCGCCCAGCACCACGGGGCCAATTGTGATGCTATCCCGAATACCTTTGAGCACATTGATGCCCTTTACTGACTGTAGTACCTTTCTTTTAGTTTTGTCGGACGGACAATTCCCAAAAAGGGTAACTGTTCCATCTTTGACGGTATATTTAACTCCCGCAAAATTCAGATTGTCTGTTGCTATTGCATTGATATGCGCTTTGATTCTAACATCCTGATCCATTCCGCAGGCAAGCAATACCAATGACGATAACAACAGCACCGCCCGTTTCTTGAAAAAATCAGTTTTTGTGATCATGCCTTATATTTCTAGTTTAAGTCTTTAGCAGGGGTTGGTATCATCAGGTAATTTATTGAACAATCCTGCCGGCACTCGCAATGCCCCTGTGTGGAAATCGATCAATCCATTTTTCTCTTCTTCAATATCTGTTGCCTGTGTGTAAACATCGCCGGCAATAGGGCGCTTTCTTAATTCTTCTTTGAAAAGCTTTATTTTTTCTGCCCGCTCACGATCATCCTCAGGACCACCATAATCTATAAAACCGAATCCTCCCCATTCGCTAATAACCAGTGGGAGTTGCCTACGAAAAAAGAAAGGGTCACCCACGATAAGCGGCAGCGCTGTCACATTTTCGGACCTGTCTTCGATCAGACTATCCAACATCTCTTTCCATTTTTCCAGATCTGGTGTATATAAATGTGCAGTTAAAAGATCGCTTTTAATCCGTCCCAAATACGAGATATGTTCCCATCCATCATTATCGACCACCAGAAATTGCGGATGGGCAAGTTTCATAAAATGATACATATCCACAATATATTTCTGCGTCTCCATATTTGTGGAAATATCCTGGGCACCCCAACTTTCATTATACAGGCTCCAAATGATCACTGACGGATGTGTCCCTACAACATCAAGCATCCTTAGCAATTCATCCTTGTGGTTTTCACGACTTTTAGTGCTTGAACGATGCGGGCTAGGAACTTCTACCCACAACAACAGACCAAGCTTATCTGCCAGATTATAGATTCTCGGATCCACACCTGCGATATGAATTCTAACCAGGTTACAGCCTAACGCTTTCATTGCGTGCATATGCCGCTTGATTTCCACATAGCCGGCAATGCCCGGTTGGTAAAGCATTCCGTTTAAATAAATTGTTTTATTATTCAGGTAAATAGCTGATCCACGGGATTCAATCTTCCTCAGGCCAAATCGGGCTTCAATCTCGGCGATATAGCCGTCACTGTCGATAAGCTGAGCCTTTAACCGGTAAAGGTGCGGTGATTCGGTCGACCATAATTGGGCATCCGGAACTTCGATGACTAGCCGCTGTTGTTTCTGACCGACGGCCAAAAGCAGTGGGTAGCTGTCTTCAGCAACAGGTTGATCACCTTCCTGAACCCTATGAAAAATCTTCAATCTTATAGTGTATTGTCCAGGATTATGGATACGTGTTGTTAAATTGAAGCGGACCAAATTATCTTCCACTAAACTGACCACTCCAATTCTGGAACGGAGCCGATTGCGCTCGACCGTCTCCACCCAGATACTTCGCACTCCCCCAGTATAGGTCTGATACCAAATTCCACCACGTTTATAAACAACCGACTCTTGTTTTCCACGTGCAGTATCCGCATCCATGGAAGCTTGGATCCGAACTGTTAGCTTATTTTCAGGCGTTAAGATGGCCTCATCAAGCTCATAGGAAAAAGAGGTGTATCCGCCTACATGGGTTTCCTCTCCTTCGATCGTTTTCAGTGGGAAGCCATTGAGCCATACCCGGGTTTCATATCCACAGGCACCAAACGTTAATTGCAATAAGGACTTTGCAGCTTTTTCTTCCAGATTCGGAAGTGGAAAATTCCTTTCATACCACACAATCACCTGGTCGCGCCAATGACTGCTATTGGGATCTGCTGCAACCATATGCGCCTCAACGCTGCCAGGCCAGTCGGCCGTTCCCGCATAGTTATGCGAAACAAACCAGGATTCAGCGATCCCCTTATTTTCAGGATCATGCTCAAAGTTCCAGCTACCATCTAATAGGACAAATGAGTTTGGCCGAAGCACTGCCCTCGGTAAAAGATTTACAAAACCTTCTTCTGATTCTTTGTCATCTTTGCATTTTGTCAAACTATAGTTAGGATGGGAATTATTCATAAAGCTTATTTATTAAAGAACGGCGTCTACCCATTTCAGGTCACCGCAGTTGTTACAAAGTGTTCTTGTATTTTTAATGGTTTGGGATTCCAGAAACCCGCAGTTATAGCATACACACTTTCCCGTCTCTTTGTTCATTTTTTCTTCAAATTCCTTGTCATCTTCCGGCAATAAAGACAATCCGGGTTGCGGATCTCTTTCTGGGATCAAACTGAATAACCCGTTTGCCTCCAAGTAAAGCCTTTTAACCGCACCAAGATTTGTATTTTGAAAAGTTCTAAGTTGTGCAAATAACCTTTCTCTGGTAATTCTTGTTCTCTTCATTTCTTCAAGATCCATTACACCGTTAGCTACAAGTGTTTGCAAGCTATCCTGAGTAATTGCTTCGAAGTTTTGATCTTTCGCCGACCTCTTGGAAATCGCTACCTGAAACATCACAATTACCCCTGCAATGATTAAACCTGGCAATAAGCCCCGATCAGGATTCATCAGCGGAATTCCTACTGCAGCGGCCAGTGAGGCTACAGCCGCCATCTCGTTTCGGCTGATCTGTGATGACATTCTTTTACCCATTAATCTCATAGAAATCATCAACAGCAGGTAAATGAATGCCGAACGAAAAATAAGTTCCAGGTAAAAGCTTTCCGGAACCTGGCCAATAAAAATCCTATAAAGATCACTTAAATATATTTCTTCCGGTTTCATATGTTAAGTATTGCTGGTTCCCATTGCTGTGAATTACAGTTGCCGCAATGTTCCTTGCCCGGCTGCGCGGTTTCGGCAGGCTTTCCGCAGGACTGGCAAACCATAAGGTTAGCGGAAGCAAAAAACGCATTAACAGATTTGTCTTTTTCAGGAGTGATCGGAAGTCCTGGTCTGGCTTCAGCAAATTTGAATACACTAAAAAGACCACATGCCTCAAGGTAAATCCGCTCTACCTCTCCAAGATTATAGATACGTTGACTGCGGAGCACTCCAAAAAGTTGCTGCCTGGAAATGTTGGCGTTGTCGAGCGCCTTAACCTGGATAATCCCGTTTTTCACCAGCATTGACTCCTTACCCTGGATGATGTTCTCTAACTTGCGACTGTTAAAACCCGCAAGCGTAAATCCCCGCTGAAAGGCCATCGCGCAAATTAATACCACTGTTCCCTGCAGCACTCCCCGATCCGGAATCTGCATAGGAACACAGATAATAGCACCAAGCGTAAGCATCACAGCAAGCTCTGAAATGGTAAGCTGCCCTCCCATGCGTTTTCCCATTAGCCGAAGTATAATCAGCAGTACCAGATACATAAAAACACTCCTTAAAAACACTTCCAGTAAAAACGTTTCGGGAGCAGAACCAATAAGTATTCTATACCAATCCCAATGGATATCTTCTTTTCTCATGTTTACATTTTTATATCGATAACTATCAACAGAAAAAACACAATTTTTGTTCCACCCGGCAACCACTAATATGGGCGACATTTCTACAGGCGAACACATGTCAAGTCAGAAACCCTTGATATTAAGCACCAAACGCTAGCTAACGAAACACATATCGGTAATTGGCCTTTCTAAACACGGATTTAGCACATCGAAAACAAGTATTATTCCCATGAAAATGAACATCTACGTCATTACCAGAATCACCGAACATTTATGGAACTCGATTGTCCTAGTGACGATCAAACATTTCCAATAAGTATCAGGGACAAGATGGAGAACATCAAAGTAAGATTTTCGGTTTTGATGAGTTTAATAATATTAGTGAAGTTTGGTGGAAAGAAGGTGACATAAACCGTTAAAACACGTATTTCTACTTGGTGTCAAGGTCTTTCTCACTAGAAAAACAGGTATATAAATCAGAACAATGTGACTTGATTAGCGGTTGATTGTTTAAATAGCAAATGGAATGCTTAAACAATTCCCTCCCGCTCCCGCTAATTAACCTTATTATTTAAATAGCTGTTATGAAAAATTCAAATGAAACTCCGCCTATAAATCTGATGTGTTTTTCACATCTGAGATGGGATTTTGTATTTCAACGTCCACAACATTTACTCAGCCGATTTGGAAAAGATATGAATGTTTACTTTTTTGAAGAACCACTTTTTGATGCAGATCAGGAAGATTTTTTAGAAATATCCGCCAGAGAGGAAAAAGTTCGGGTAATAACGCCTCATTTATGTAAACAAAAAAGTGAAAGAGGATTGACAGTTTCTGCGATAACGGTTCTACTGACAAGCTTTTTTAAAAATTCAGTGCTGAACGATTGGATTTTTTGGTACTATACACCAATGGCACTTCAGTTTTCAGAAAAATTCAAGGCAAAACTCACAATATATGATTGCATGGACGAGCTGTCGGCTTTTAAGTTTGCACCTGAAGAATTACCTGGACTTGAAAAAAAATTGATGAATCGGGCTGACCTGGTCTTTACAGGTGGCCATTCTTTATATGAAGCAAAAAAAAACCAGCACAACAACATCTTCCCTTTTCCGAGTAGCATTGAAAAGGAACATTTCGGAAAAGCTAGAAAACAGTGTCTTGATCCGATAGATCAGATTCACATTAACGGTCGGAAGATTGGATTTTTCGGAGTTATTGATGAGCGATTTGATATTGATCTGATCAAAGGAATAGCAGAACAAAGACCCGACTGGCAACTGATCTTGATTGGACCAGTAATAAAAATTGACGAAGCTACGCTTCCGAAGTGCCCTAATATTCATTATTTGGGACAGAAATCGTATGACGAACTGCCGGCTTATCTCTCAGGATGGGACGCTGCGTTGATACCATTTTTGTTGAACGATTCGACACGTTTTATTAGTCCGACTAAAACACCCGAATATCTGGCGGCGGGTATTCCCGTAGTATCAACTTCTATAAAAGATGTGATTAAACCATATGGCATTAGAAAACTCGTTTCTATTGCTGCAGGCGTAAATGAGTTTGTTCAAGCAATTGATCGGGAAATAAACAGGCCAGACCAAAAAGCCTGGCTGAATAAAGTAGATCAGTTCTTAAGCACCATCTCATGGGACGATACTTATTTAGAAATGCATAAGCAAATCTGCAACACGCTGAATAACAACAGGACAATTTCTATAGCCAGTTAATTTATGTATGATTATTTAATAGTTGGAGCTGGATTCGCAGGAAGCGTGCTGGCGGAAAGATTGGCTAGCCAGGCCAATAAAAAAGTGTTAATCATAGATAAACGCAATCATATTGGTGGTAATGCGTACGACCACTATGATGAATCTGGAATTCTGGTTCACAAATATGGCCCTCATATTTTTCACACCAACAGCAAGCAAGTTTTTGACTACTTGTCGCAATTTACAAAATGGAGAAATTATCAGCACAGGGTACTGGCAAATGTTGACGGACAGTTGTTTCCAATTCCGATTAATCTCAACACCATCAACAGTATGTACGGATTGAACTTATCCAGTAATGAACTGCGTGATTTTTTCGATTCCTGTTCCGAAAAACGAAAAGAGGTACTTACTTCTGAAGATGTTGTGGTGAATGCCGTTGGAAGAGAATTATACGAGAAATTTTTTAAAGGTTATACAAAGAAGCAATGGGATCTTGATCCTTCTGAGCTCAACGCTTCTGTTACAGCTAGAATACCAACCAGAACCAATAAAGACAACCGGTATTTTACAGATACCTACCAGGTAATGCCACTGCATGGCTATACAAAAATGTTCGAGCAGATGCTCAACGATCCAAATATCCATATCATGTTGAACACTGATTATAAGGATATGATCAATGAAATCGGATATAAGGAACTGATCTTTACTGGTCCGATAGATGAATTTTTCAATTACAGGTTTGGGAAGCTTCCGTACCGTTCTATTGAATTTAAGTTTGAAACCTATGATCAGGAAGTATTTCAAGAAACAGGAACTATAAACTATCCGAATGATTATGCGTTCACAAGGATAACAGAGTTCAAATATCTTAGTGGTCAAAAACACAACAAAACCTCTGTAGTCTACGAATTTCCAACTGCAGATGGCGATCCTTATTATCCAATCCCTAAACCAGATAACGCTGAACTTTACCGCAAATACGAAGAGTTGGCAAAAAAATTAAGCAGTACCTATTTCGTGGGTCGACTAGCGACTTATAAATACTACAATATGGATCAGGTAGTCGCTCAGGCTTTGTCTACCTTCAAAAAGATACTTTCCGCAACAACAACAAACAAATACCTAATCCGGACAGATCATGGAAGTGTGGGGCGGCATTGAATGTACGATCAACAGAGTTGGAGACCAATATTTTAATCAGTTGCAATATCAGGGACACTATAAAAGGTTAGATGATCTTGCGCTGATTGCTGAGTTGGGTATCACTAAGCTCAGATATCCAATTTTGTGGGAGAAACACCAACCAGAAAATGCTATAACGGATTGGGGCGTTATCCCAGAGAATTTATCGTTTTTGATGGATAATAATGTTGATGTGATCGCAGGTTTAGTGCATCATGGCAGCGGTCCGAAATACGCAAGTCTAACCGATAAATCATTCGAAGAGGGCCTGTCTGACTATGCTTTTGAGGTGGCTTCAAAGTTTCCACGAATCAACCATTATACGCCCATCAACGAACCACTCACCACTGCAAGGTTTTGTGGACTTTACGGCTTCTGGTATCCTCATGCGGAAAATGAAAAGACTTTTCTGAGGATCCTTGTGAACGAGTGCAGAGCAACGATTAAAGCGATGCAGGCCATCCGCAAAGTCAACCCGCTGGCAAAGCTCGTTCATACGGAAGACCTGGGAAAAGTTTACTGTCGCCCGATACTGCAATACCAGGCGGATTTTGAAAACGAACGCCGATGGCTTGGTTTGGATCTGCTTTGCGGAAAAGTAGACCAAAGTCACTTTATGTTTAAACACCTGATCAAAAACGGCATTAGCAGATCTGAACTGGATTACTTCATCGTAAATGCAACCATTCCTGATATTATGGGTTTCAACCATTACATCACATCTGAACGTTTTCTTGATGAACGTTTGGAATGCTATCCAAAGCATCTGCATGGCGGTAATGGAAAATGCCAATATGCAGATGTTGAGGCTGTCCGGGTTGCCGATATCAAGCCTGAGGGGGCAAAGTCTGTATTACGCGAAGCATGGGATCGGTACAAAGTACCAATTGCAGTCACGGAAGCGCATTTGTTTTGTGGTAGGGAAGATCAGCTCAGGTGGCTGAATTCTATTTGGAAGGCTGCAAATGAGCTCGAAACAGAAGGTGTGGATATTCGCGCGGTGACAGTATGGTCGTTGTTTGGAGCGTTTGGCTGGGATAATTTACTCACTATTCCAGCGGGGAACTATGAGAGTGGCACCTTCGATATCAGCTCTGGTGTCCCAAGGGCAACAGCACTTTCAAAAATGGTTAAAGATCTAGCCGTTGGCAAGAGCTATCAACACCCGGTATTAAACGGAAAAGGCTGGTGGGAAAATGATACCAGAATAATTTATCCCGATCAGAACAGTATTAAACCTGGTGTGACTAGCAATAGTGGTCCTCCGGTTTTGATCATCGGGGCAAGCGGAACCTTAGGGCATGCGTTTATCAGGGCCTGTACCATGCGCGATATCAACTTCGTTGCACCACTGAAAAATGAGGTCAACCTGATTTATTCAGAACAAATTGAAGCTGTAATCCTGAAATACAAACCCTGGGCTATCGTTAATGCGGCAGGATATGTAAATGTAGACGCCGCTGAGTTGCAGTACCGGGATTGTTTCCTGAGCAATACCATGGGTCCTGGAAACCTCGCATCAAGCTGTGCAAAACATGGTATTAAGTTAATTACTTTTTCTTCAGACCTGGTGTTCGATGGTAAAAAACAAGTAGAATATCTGGAAGGAGACATGGTCAATCCATTGAATGTTTATGGTCGCAGTAAGGCAGCTGCAGAACTCGAAGTATTGAATAAGAACAGTGAAGCACTCATCATCAGAACAAGTTCGTTTTTCGGCCCATGGGATCAGTATAATTTCGTTTTTGAAACCCTCAGATCCATACAAGAAAAGAAAACACTGAGGATTGCAGAGGACGTCATCATTTCGCCTACCTATGTACCGAATCTGGTAGACCGTACCATTGATCTGATGATTGATAACGAAAAAGGCATTTGGCATTTGACTAATTATGGCACACTTAGTTGGTTTGACCTGGCAAAGGAAGTAGCAGCACGTGCCGGTTACAGTTCAGCGCTATTGGTGCCTTCAACACTTGCAGAACTTGGGTTGCAGGCAGAACGCCCGTTATTTAGTGCGCTTAAAAGTAGCAGAGGGATTTTAATGCCAACCCTCGATCATGCATTGGACAACTTTTTTTTACACCGAAACACATCCTAAATCACTTCTACGGGCATGCTGACAAAAAAAACGATTCTAATAACTCAGGGTTGTTATTACCTGATCACTGGCCTCTGGCCAATCGTCCATCTGCCATCCTTTGTGACGATAACCGGACCGAAAGACGATTATTGGCTGGTAAAAATGGTTGCTTTGCTGACCATGTCTGCGGGAATTAAATGCTTGCCGCC
>JAPSHM010000009.1 GCA_031179845.1 Pedobacter sp. | reverse complement strand
TACAATTCTGTGCGTTGTATGATGTGCTTGAGCTCGATGAATTTGACATCAAGGTTATAACCATATTGTAGTGAAGTAGGTACAATTGCTATGCCCAGACCTTCCTCAACTAGTTTAAATATTGTGAGTGCATTTACGGACTTATGAAATACCTTAGGGCGAAAGCCATTGTCTTCGCAGATACTTGTGATCAGCTCATGGTAGAAAGGACTATCTTCACTCGAAAAAAAGATAAATGGCTCTTCCTTGAAATCATTTAAGCTGTTGAAGTTTGCTTCGTTTACAACGTGCTCTTTGGGTAGTACCAGGGAAAAGGTATCTTGATGTATCAGGTGTCTCGAAATTCCGTCAGGAAGACGATGCAGGCGGACGAAGGCCAGGTCGAGTTTATCTTTTTCCAGCAGCTCTATCTGCAATTTATTGGGCATTTCATTCAACATGGTCTGTATTCCCGGATACTCTCTGCTCAAACTTAGAACGAGCTCAGGTACTACCTTTTGTGCAGCTGAACCTAAAAAACCGATGCGTAATTCTGCTTCCTTGCCCTGACTGATATTTCCTAACTGACGCCGGATGGTTTCCAGATGATTGAAGAGCAAGTCGACCTCGTCTTTCAGATAAATTCCGGCAGCTGTGAGTTCCACCTTTTTTTTGCTCCGGTCGAATAAGCTGACTTCAAATATCTCCTCCATTTGTTTAATTTGTCTGCTAAGTCCCGGTTGCGAAATGAACAGCAACTCGGCTGCTTTGCGGAAGTTCAATTCATATGCAAGAACTTGAAAGTATTTAAAATGCCTAAGCTCTATTTGATAACTCATGGTTATTGGTTAATGATGTAAATGGTATTTATAAGTATTAAAGATAGGTTTTATATTTGTGTAAAAGATTTTGATTATGAATGTAGATCAGCCATTTAACTACGGTTCCGATTTTCTTACAGTAAGTAAGGCGCTTGCCATCAGCAAAGGAATCATAAAAGGTGTCTTAAGCGCGGAAACCCGACAAAAGATCAGGGAAAGCAGCTCAATAGTAGAAAAAATAGCGCTTTCGGATAAGGCAGTTTACGGTATCAATACTGGTTTTGGTCCGTTATGTACCGAAATGATCTCGGCTGAAGACACAAAAAAACTTCAGGAAAACATTCTTAAAAGCCATGCGGTAGGCGTTGGTGAACCAATCGACAGCGAGATTTCCAGATTAATGCTCGTACTTAAATTGCAGGCGCTTGCAAAAGGATATTCCGGTATTCAGGAAGCAACGCTTGACCGTATGATCTGGCATCTCGAAAATGACGCAATCCCCTTGGTTCCTAAGCAAGGTTCTGTAGGTGCTTCAGGAGATCTAACGCCATTGTCGCATCTTTTCCTGCCACTGATAGGATTGGGGAAGGTTCATTATAAAGGCACTGTAATCGCAACCAAAATACTTCTACATGAGCAGGGATTGAATCCAATAGTGCTGAATGCCAAGGAAGGATTAGCGCTAATTAATGGCACTCAATTTATCGCTGCACATGCGGTAAAAGTAGTGGAACGTTTTCACAATGTGCTAGCTATGGGCGACATCACAGCGGCCATGACGCTTGAAGGATTGATGGGGTCTGTGAAGCCGTTCAACGAAGAACTGCATCGTTTAAGGCCATATTCCGGAACACAGTATGTTGCTGGAAATATAAGGAATCTCCTGGCCGGTTCAGAAATTGTTGCCTCACATTCAGACTGCACAAAGGTGCAGGACCCTTATTCCCTGCGCTGCGTCCCACAAGTGCATGGCGCTTCAAGAAACGCCTGGCTACATTTGAAGGAGATGCTGGAGATAGAAATTAATTCAGTTACTGATAACCCTGTTATTTTTAGTGAGGATCTGACCATTAGTGGTGGAAATTTTCATGGGCAGCCACTGGCAATGCCTTTGGATTATGCCTGTCTGGCCGCTTCTGAAATCGGTAACATATCCGACCGGAGGATCTACTTGTCGCTCGAAGGAAATACAAGTACTGTGCCTAAACTGCTGATGAGGGAGACTGGTTTAAACTCAGGTTTCATGATATTACAGTATACATCTGCTGCCTTGGCCAGCGAAAATAAGGGGCTTTGCTTTCCTGCGAGCGCCGATAGTATCCCTACTTCCTTAGGTCAGGAGGATCATGTAAGCATGGGCTCAATCAGCGGACGAAAAGCACTTCAGGTGATCGAAAATGTAGAGAAGATCTTAGGGATTGAACTTTTCTGTGCGGCACAGGCCATGGATTACCATGCCCCACTTAAATCTGGAAAGGTCATCAACGCCATACATGATTATGTCCGGTCTAAAATAAGTCACCTGGAAGAAGATCAGATCATGTACGAAATGATGGAGTCCGCAATTGAAATGGTGCAAAGTGGAAACCTATTGCAGCTATCAGCAAAAATTGCGGCCCGGGAGGAGATTTCAAATTCCGCGGAGTTCTCAGACTTGTTTGAAAAATATTAATCTATCTAGCCACCAAATATCACAATCATGAATTTCAAAGCGCAGATCTTACAGGGAATGCCTGATCGCTTACCTGAAAAAAAGCCTTTCGACACGACAACCGGCCACGCGCCGGTAAGAAGGGATCTTTTAAGCAGGGACGAAAAAAAACTTGCTTTGCGTAATGCACTCCGTTACTTCCCTGAAGGATGGCATGAAGAACTTGCGGCCGAATTTTTAGAAGAGTTAACTCGATATGGGCGTATTTATATGTACCGTTTCAAACCCGACTATGAGATCTATGCCCGCCCAGTTTCGGCTTATCCGTATAAAAGCCTACATGCGGCATGTATCATGCTGATGATCCAGAACAACCTGGATCCAGCGATAGCACAGCATCCTTATGAGCTGATCACCTATGGGGGCAATGGTGGTGTGTTTCAAAATTGGGCGCAATACCTGTTAACAATGCAATACCTGGCGACGATGACAGATGAGCAAACCCTGAATATGTATAGTGGACATCCGCAGGGACTGTTTCCATCCTTCAGGGCAGCGCCCCGCGTGGTGGTAACCAATGGGATGATGGTGCCAAATTATTCCTCCGCCGAGGATCTTGAGCGGTATACTGCACTTGGCGTAACGCAATATGGGCAAATGACTGCTGGTTCGTTCATGTATATTGGTCCACAAGGAATCGTACATGGTACAACCATTACGCTTATGAATGCCTTTAGAAAAAAGTTGGGCGAAGATCAAAGCCCCAAAGGCCGGGTTTTTCTGACGGCCGGTTTGGGTGGTATGAGTGGAGCACAACCTAAGGCAGGCAATATTACCGGTTGCATTACTGTATGTGCAGAAATAAATCCGCAGGCTGCTCAAAAAAGACATGAGCAGGGCTGGGTAGATGAAATGATAACCGCGTTGGACGAACTTGTACAGCGTGTTAAAATGGCTCAGACACAAAACGAAACTGTATCCATAGCTTATATTGGCAATGTTGTGGACGTATGGGAGTACTTTGATACTGCAGGTGTTTTTGTAGAGGTTGGCTCCGACCAAACCTCCCTCCACAACCCTTGGTCTGGCGGCTATTACCCGGTAGGTTTGAACTATGAAGAAGCAAATCTGATGATGGCTGCCCAGCCGGTCCTCTTTAAAGAACTGGTTAAGAAATCATTGGTCAGACATGCGCTTGCTGTAAACAGTCATGTCGCCAAAGGAACATATTTCTTTGATTATGGCAACGCATTCTTGTTGGAATGCAGCAGAGCAGGGGCCGACGTGATGGCAGCTAATGGAATAGATTTTAAATATCCGTCCTATGTAGAGGATATATTGGGGCCTATGTGCTTTGATTATGGTTTCGGACCATTCAGATGGGTCTGTACTTCCGGAGATCCGGACGATCTGAAAATCACAGACCGGATTGCGGAAGACGTACTGCTAAAAATGAGAGTGGATGCACCATCTGAAATACGACAGCAGCTGGAGGATAATATAAAATGGATTCGGGAAGCTGGAGCGAACAGACTGGTTGTTGGCTCACAGGCAAGAATACTTTATGCCGACGCCGAAGGTCGTGCGAAAATTGCAACACAATTTAATGAAGCGGTACGATCAAGCGTGTTGTCCGCTCCTGTAGTGTTGGGGCGTGATCATCATGATGTCAGTGGAACAGACTCTCCATTTAGAGAGACAAGTAACATCTACGATGGCAGTCGTTTCACCGCCGACATGGCCATACATAATGTAATTGGCGACAGTTTTAGGGGTGCTACCTGGGTATCGATCCATAATGGCGGAGGAGTTGGTTGGGGTGAAGTTATTAATGGAGGTTTTGGAATGGTGCTTGATGGGACTGCATCGACTTTCGAAAAGTTAAAATCCATGTTGTTCTTCGATGTGAATAATGGAATTGCCAGGAGAAGCTGGGCAAGAAATGAAGAAGCCCGGTTTGCAATTACCCGGGAAATGGCGCGCAGGCCAGACTTACGCGTTACCTTGCCGCACCACGTTCAGGATGGCCTGCTGGATAATCTGCTTTGATTATTCCCGGTCCCTCATGTTCATGAAAAGAAGAATGTAATAGAGAAGTGTGGCCACTGAACTTATTGCCGCAACTACGTAAGTACGGGCAGCCCACTTCAAAGCATCAGCTGCTTTATCATGCTCTGCTGCGGTAGTAATACTGTTGTTCTCCAGCCATTTTAAAGCCCTGTTACTTGCATCGTATTCAACAGGTAGCGTTATAATAGTAAATAAAGTGGTTAAAGAAAACAAGGCTATTCCTATTAATAGAATAGTCGGGTTAGCGCCTCCGACTAAAAATCCCAACCCTGCCAATATGATCCATTGTGACAATTGAGAACTTACGTTCACTATTGGAACGATAGCACTGCGTAGCGTTAGCATATTGTAAGCAGTCGCATGTTGAACGGCATGGCCACACTCATGTGCTGCAACTGCGGCGGCGGCAATGCTTCGTCCGGCAAATACCTCTGCACTCAAATTGACTGTCTTATCCTGTGGATTATAATGATCGCTTAAATGTCCTGGAGTAGATATGACCTCAACATCGTAGATCCCATGGTCAGCCAGCATTTTTTCTGCAATCTCGGCACCACTCATTCCATTCCGTAAACTGATCTCACTGTAGGCGGCAAACTTACTTTTGAGCCTGCTACTTACAATGAGGCCAACAACTAACATAATACCTGCAATCAGATAATAACCCATTAGTTCCATAATACCTTCGTTTTTACTTGATCAAAAATTGCTAAAATGCAATACAAATTTAACAACAAAATTAGCTCAGTACAAACGTTTTTATCAATTACGGATGCATTATTGCGTCATAGGTATAGTCGCTGCAAATTCTAGTGACCCCTAGTTTTAACACTTTATCAATGTCCTTTTTGTTATTGGTATTTCCACATAACAACTTGATTCCATTCTGCTGACAAAATTTAACTACCTCTTTGTCGATCATAGCCGGAGTAGGCGCATAATAGTCCGGTAAGAATGATAACTTCTTCATGTTTTCTGCCAGACTCCCCTTTGCTGTGATCAGCATTACAGCAACGGCAGGATGATCTCTTTTTACAATCTCCAGAGTTCTGGGATCAAAAGACTGGATAATTACCCGTTTTTCTAGTTTTGCCTTATAAATAATGCGCATCATACGCTTCACAAACTCTTCTGGAGCAGGATGATAAATCCCATCTCTGGCAGGTGCGGTCTTAGTTTCGATGTTATAAATGGGTTTTTTATAATTTTTAAGATTTACATAAGCTTCTATTGAGTCTAAAACCTCTTCTAATAAGGGCATATACGACTTAAAGTTTTTTTGCTCAGGAAAATTTAGATGTTGTTTGGATCCTACATCGTATTGCCTAACATCTTTATACTTCATTTGATAGATGGAGAGGTCTTTTCCCTTTGCAATCTCTTTTCCATGTTTATCGAGCGTAATGAGGTGATCGAGCCAGGGATCATGGGATACGACTGCTTTTTTGTCGCTGGTAAAAGTGATGTCAAGTTCAAGTACATCGGCTTGCAGATCAACGGCGTTTTTGAATGCTGCAATGGTATTTTCGGGCATAAATGCTCTAAAGCCGCGATGGGCATGCCACTCTGGTCTGACCTGGGCGTTTGTGTAGATTGTAGAAAGTAAAAAGGCAAGGGCTAATAAAAACTTCATTTCAATTTTTTTGCAATACTACTTTTATTTATCATTATAATCTGTTACTCTTTGTTATCTAATGTTTAAGAAAATGTAATGACCTCATTTTATACAACGTAATTAATATATTTGTTGTAAATAATTGGAAATTAATACAATTGCAAGATAAATCTCCTTACCTTTGCGCAAATTTATGAAGAAGATCACTGACTACAGAAAATTATTGGGTGTACAAAAGGATGCCGAATTAAAGGAATTAAAAACCATTTATAGGAATTTAATGAAAGACTGGCACCCTGATAAATTTCAGGACAGCGAAGAAGCCAAATTAGAGGCTGAAGTAAAAAGTAAAGAAATCATTGAAGCTTATCATTTCTTGGTGAGTATAGCCCCGGAAACCCTGGCACTGTCAATTGATGAATATACACAGACGACCAGCACTTGTGGCATTGCAGACTACAATTGGGCAGGCTTAGTGCTTACTGTACACTTTTTAGACGGAAGTGCTTATGAATACTTTGGAGTACCAAAAGCGATCTATGTGAAATTGGTAAATGCAGATTCTCCGGGCCGATTTGCCCGCCGTCATATTTTTGGATCTTTCCCATATAGAAACATAGCAAAACTGGCAACAGCATAACCCTTTATTTGATAACGTTAAAACGAAAGAGCGGCTAAAACAATAATGTTTTGGCCGCTCTTTCTTATATTATTTACGTGTCTTAAAACCTAACCTTCAATCTTGATTACAGTGGATAGGCCGACTCAGTTTTAATCTCAGACATGACAAAAAAACTTTGAACAGTACCAATATTGCTGAGCTGAGCCAACTTGCTCCTTAAAAAATGGTGGTAAGCGTCCATGTCGGAGATGACGATTCTCAGGATGAAGTCAAATGCACCTGTCATATGATAACATTCCATTACCTCTGGAAAATTTACTACTTCTTTTTCAAAGCCACTCAATGCGCTGTCTGTATGTTCTTTTAGTTGTACCTGCGAATAGGCGATGAGGCTTTTCCCTATCTTCTTTCCATCGAGAATGGCCACAGATCGTTTGATATAACCTTCTGTCCGCAACCTTCTCACCCGTTCGTGAATCGTTGCGGTGGATTTATTTAGTTCTAGTGCCAGTTGCTTATTACTGAGTAGTGCATCTTGTTGCAATAGCCGTAAAATTCCAAGGTCAGTTTTGTCAAGTTCTACCATACTTTTTTGCTTTAATCCGGTGAAAGTGTATTACGTACACTTGAAATTAAAAATTGATAAAAAAATGAACGTTTTACGAGTAAATTCCGTAAAAGTCGCAATTTTTTTTAATATTTTCCAGAAAATAATCGGAATTTTAAACCGTCCATTGATCTAAATTGCATTTCTTCTGATCTTGCCAGAGATGAGACAATTAAAGATAGAGCAGTCCATTACCAACCGGGATTCGGACTCAATAGAGAAATACCTTTACGATATTGCAAGAATTGACCTGCTTTCCATTGAAGAAGAGATCGTCCTGGCTCAGAAAATTAGAAAAGGCGACCAATCTGCTTTAGACAGGTTGGTAAAGGCCAATCTACGATTTGTTGTATCCGTAGCCAAAAAATATCAAAATCAAGGCATCCGTCTGTCGGATCTAATTGCCGAAGGAAATATTGGGCTAATTAAAGCTGCACAGCGTTTTGATGAAACCAAAGGTTTCAAGTTCATTTCGTTTGCCGTTTGGTGGATTCGGCAAAGTATCATGGTCGCCATTGCAGAGCAAAAAAGAATGGTTCGTTTGCCCGCAAATCAAATAGGTGGAATTATGAAGGTGAATAGGGCAATGATCGAACTTGAACAGCATTTGGAAAGACAACCAAGTTTAGAGGAAGTTTGCGATTATATCGAATTGCCGGAAGAAAAAGTGGCAGATTATCTGTACCATGCACCCATGACCACTTCGTTGGATGCCGTGATCGCTGAGGAATCCGGATTCACTCTGGTGGAAACTATTGAAGATACCAGCGTTGAAAAAACAGACACCTCTGTACTGAAAACTTCTGTAATGATTGATATCAAGCGGTTGATGAAACGGTTACCTGAGCGTGAAAAACTAATTCTTTCGATGTTTTACGGCCTCGGTGGCCATCCTGCGATTGGCTTAGATGAAATTGGTTATAAAATGAAGCTTGGCAAGGAACGTGTGAGGCAAATTAAGGATAAAGCATTAAAAACACTTCGTGCAGAAGAGCCTAAAGCTTATATGATGGAATATATCTAGTATATTTACCTTCATGGACAAATCGCTGTATTTGGATCATCTAAATCTTTTGCCAATCCCCGGAGAAGCCTTTTTCTACCCGGGATTTTTTGAAAAGGAAGTAAGTGATCAATATTTTAATTACCTGAATACCCAGATTGCCTGGAAGCAGGAACCTGTGAAAGTGTTCGGAAAACAAGTGATGCTGCCGCGTTTTACAGCTTTTTATGGCGACGAAGGCATAAAGTATACCTATCTTGGAGTATCCATGCAGGCATCGGCCTGGACAGCTGAGCTGCAGCAACTCAAGGAGGTCATAGAAAGCAAATTTGATGTGAAATTTAACAGCTGCATGCTAAATAATTATCGCAATGGCGCTGATTATGTTGGCTGGCACCGGGACAATAGTAGAAGTCTTGGTCAATACCCGTTTATAGCCTCAGTAAGCTTTGGTGCCTCCAGAATATTTCAATTCAGACATTTCGTGGATAAAATGCCAATCATTTCAATCGAACTTAATCACGGCAGTTTGTTGGTCATGAAGGCCGAAACGCAACATCTATGGGAACATAGACTTCCAAAAACCGTTGTTCCTACATCTACCCGGATCAATCTGACTTTTCTGTTGATTAAATAATTGTTTGTTGTATTTAAGTCAGAAAGACAAATAGAATTTCGTAGCGTAAATTAACCCATTATATTTGTTAACACCGTTAACTAAATGTATACCAATATGGGGATTGCAGAACGAAAGATCAGACAAAAGGAAGAGTTTAGGACCAGCATACTGGAAGCCGCCTGGATGCTGGTAATTACTGACGGCTGGCAATCGCTTTCGATTCGTAAAATAGCCGATGCCATTGAATATAGTATCCCCGTAATTTATAACCATTTCGAGAACAAGGAAGCAATTTTACTTGAATTCACCAAAGAAGGTTTTCAAAAACTAGCGGATTCACTCCAACTGGTTAAAGAAAAACACAGGGAACCCGCCGTCCAACTTGAAGCAATTGCACATGCTTATTGGGACTTTGCCTTTGAGCACAAGGAATACTATCAGCTGATGTTTGGTCTTGGCATCCCCGCCTGTGAGCAAATAAACCAAATTGCTGAATTGAAAAATATGACGGCAGTAATAATTTCGACTATAGAGGAAGCCATCAATAAAAGTGCTAATAAAGATGCTGATGTATACCTTAAATACCATACTTATGTTTCTGTTCTTCATGGTCTTGTGTCTATCCAAATGATTAGAAATGATGTGAGACCTACCGACCAAAACCGTATGATTCTTCAGGACGCAATAGCAGGCTTTATTAAATCACTAATGTTTTAACTTGAAAAAACCTTTTATACCATAATATCTAAATACACACTTAAAAACTCTTATGAAAAGATTATTCAACACCAATTTCAACAATGAATCCCTACATTTCATGCTCCTTATTCTGCGAATAGGTATTGCCTCTTTTATGATCGTTCATGGTTATCAAAAGCTAGGTTGGCTCACAGCAGGAGGTGAAATTCAATTTGGTGACCCGATTGGCGTAGGTCAAGCGGCTTCTTTGTATCTTGCTGTCTTTGCAGAATTCTTCTGTTCAATCTTTCTGTTGCTTGGTTTTTGTACAAGGTTGGCAACGGTACCTTTGATCATCACCATGCTGGTAGCTGTATTTATAGTACATGCCGCGGACGGTTTTGGCAAACAGGAAATCGGATTGCATTACTTGCTGGTATATGTTTTTCTATTAGTGGTTGGACCCGGAAAATACAGTATTGACCATATCATTAGCAAAAGATTACACAGTCGCAATCATTAAACTTATATTATTTACCCACTGATACCGTTATAGCAGTTATGAAGAGATTAATGTTGATGGGCCTTATGGCTATCGTTATAGCAAGCTGTGGCATCAGCAAGCAAACCCGACAGATCAAGGCGCTTGAAAAGTGTACTTACAGAATCACCTCGGCAGATCAAATTACTTTAGGCGGTGCAGATGTAAAAAAGATGATCAGCAACCAGGATATTAATTTGGCGAGTTTACCTGGCTTAGCACTTGGACTCCTAAGAAAGGATGTTCCTTTACGGGCACGCATTAATCTGGAAGTCAAGAACCCGACCGGAGATGAAGCTGCAATCAATGAATTTGAATACAAAATCCTGATAAACAGGCAGGAATTGGCTACTGGTTTCGTCAATCAGGCGATGAATATTGCGGCCGGGCAATCCTCCGTAGTTCCAGTTGACATGGAAGTAAACGTGTATCCTTTTATTTCGAATAGTAAGGTAATGGGCGAGATCAGTGATTTCCTGAAAAGTGGCAAAAATGGTGGGCCAGAAAAAAAGGGAATTCTTACGCTTAAAATCCGGCCGAGCATTAGAGTAGGTGGTACGCTGGTTAAATATCCCGGCTTTATTACGATTGACAAAGAAGTGAGCAGTAAAATTCTCCTATAAATTCTGTAGTACTTTTGCAGTATTGTTACGGAATTTAATTGGTGATCAAATCATAGATTAATGATTTTTCATTAATTTCGAACCATTCTGGCTGTGCAGGTTGAACTTTGCACAGCCATGATCATTTAAAACCTGTATATGAAGTTTCTATCTTTTCTGCTCTTATTTGCCAGTATCGCATTTGCTACCAATGCACAAAATATGCCACAGCTCAATGCTGCGGAGATTAAACAAGGCTTGGAAGCGTTAAATGTATCTGGTAGTGTTCTCTACATCGCGGCACATCCCGATGATGAAAATACCCGGCTGCTTGCTTACCTGGCCAAGGAGAAGAAAGTTAGAACTGGTTATTTATCTTTAACAAGGGGAGATGGTGGACAAAACCTGATTGGCAATGAACAGGCGGAATTACTCGGGCTGATCCGTACACAGGAATTGCTCGCTGCGCGTGGAACAGATGGTGCCGAACAGTTCTTCACCAGAGCAAACGATTTTGGATTTTCTAAAAACCCTGAAGAAAGCTTCAAAATCTGGAACAAGGCAAAAATACTTTCTGATGTGGTTTGGGTGATTCGTAAATTTCAGCCAGACGTAATCATTACCCGGTTTCCCGAGGATGCACGTGCTGGCCACGGTCACCATTCAGGTTCCGCAATTCTCGCGCATGAAGCGTTTGCGGCAGCTGCTGATCCAAAGCAGTTTCCAGAACAATTGATTTTTGTAAAACCTTGGCAAGCTAAGAGGCTGGTTTGGAATACCTTCAATTTTGGGGGGAACAATACCACCGCTAATGACCAGTTGAAAATTGACGTTGGGCTATACAATCCTCTTTTAGGTAAGAGCTATGGCGAAATCGCAGCGGAAAGCAGATCCAATCATCGAAGTCAGGGTTTCGGCTCAGCAAGGCAACGTGGCACATCGATCGAATTCTTTAAGCCCGTAGCAGGCGAATATGCCGCTGTCGATCTATTTGAAGGTATTGACTTTTCCTTGAAAAGAACGCCTGACAGCAAAGCTGCTATGGATTTACTGTCTAAAATCAATACGGAATATAATGCAGCAGATCCTTCTGCATCAGTAACCAAGTTATTGCAGTTGAAGCGGTTGGTAGATGGGAAGCCGTTTAAACATGGACTTCTGGACGATTTGATCCTTGCTTGTATGGGTATTTGGTTTGAAAGCACGGCTTTAAACTCATCCTATACATTAAACCAGGCCGTTACTCTAAAGGTTCAGGGCATTGCAAGAGTAAAATCTGATTATCCCTTAACGGTAAAACTGGAAGAATTGAACAGTGGAGCTTCGTTTATTTTGTCGCCAAATGAGCTTGTATCCCAGGAAAAGGAGATTTCCACGGCAAATTCCGATATAACGCAACCATACTGGCTTGAAAAACCGCATTTGCTGGGAAGTTTTGTAGTCGATTCGCTTTCAAATATTGGTCTGCCTGAAAATAAGCCGGGTCTGTTGGCTGTATTTAAGATTACAATTGGCGACCAGGTGATCGAAAAGAAACGGGCAGTGGTATTTAAATATACGGATCAGGTGAGAGGGGAAATTTATCAACCTTTAGTGATCGCACCACCGGTTACTGCAACTCTTTCGGAAAAGGCGTTTATCTTCAATGGCAATGAACCTAAAAATATAGCCGTTCAATTGAAAAGTTTCAAAGACAACGCAGTAGGAGTGTTAACGCCTAAAGTGCCGCTAGGTTGGAGCGTCATTCCTAAAGAAGTGGACTTCAAACTGGCTAAGAAAGGAGATGAGCAATCCTATTTATTTACGGTTACACCTTCTGGAAGTACAACAGGCGGTGATCTGCAACTCGAAATAGCAGTTGATGGGAAAGTGCATAACAAAGGCTTGCGTGTAATTAGTTACGAACACATTCCGGTGCAAACACTTTTCCCGATTGCAAAAGCCAGGCTTGATAAGATTGATCTGAAATTTGCGGGTAAACGAATTGGCTATATTACTGGTGCAGGAGATCTGGTGCCGGAATCATTGAAGCAGATCGGCTATGAAGTGGTAAACTTGACGGAGCGCCAGGTAGTGAGCGCAGACTTGTCGGCTTTTGACGCCATCGTCACGGGAATCAGGTTGTATAATGTGAATGATCAGATCAAAAGCATGCAACCAGTTTTGATGCGCTATGTGGAAAATGGTGGGACATTATTAGTTCAATACAATGTAAACTCACCGTTGAAGACCGATAAATTGGGTCCTTACCCATTCAGGTTGTCGCGCGACAGGGTTACTGAAGAAGATTCGAAAGTTAGAATCCTCGAACCTGAAAATCCGGTTTTAAATTTTCCGAATAAAATTACTGCGAAAGATTTCGAAGGTTGGATACAGGAACGTGGTTTGTATTTTGTGACCGATCCAGATCAGCGATATAAACAAATCTTGAGTATCAATGATACGGGCGAGAGTCCAAAAACGGGATCACTGATTGTAGCGGATTATGGTAAAGGTCGGTATATCTATACGGGGATTTCTTTTTTCAGGCAGTTGCCTGCTGGTGTGCCGGGTGCATACCGTTTGTTTGTGAATATGCTGTCTCATAAGAAATAAACTGTAACCAGATGATCGAGCGTAAGCAATTGAAAGATGACGGACAGGATCTTCCTCCCTTTGTCAAAACCTGGCAACAGTTCTACCGCCTTCTCATTGGTTGGCTGGTTTTGCTAATCTTAGTTTTCTACGCTTTTACCAGGTATTTCCAATGAGTAATATAGACTGGACAGTATTAGTTGTCACCCTCATTGTAATTGTGGTCTACGGAGTTTATAAAAGCCGGGGTACCCAAAATATCGAAGGTTATTTGCTGGGAAATCAATCACTGCCTTGGTACCATGTATGCCTTTCGGTAATGGCAACACAGGCTAGTGCCATAACCTTTCTATCTGCGCCGGGTTTGGCTTACTCCTCAGGAATGAGTTTTGTGCAATTTTATTTTGGACTGCCATTGGCCATGATCGTGCTGTGTATAACTTTTGTTCCCATATTCCATCGGTTGAAAGTTTATACTGCATATGAATATCTTGAGCAACGGTTTGACTTGAATACAAGGGCATTAACTGCTTTCCTATTTTTGATTCAACGAGGGCTGTCGACCGGCATAACTATTTACGCTCCTTCCATTATTTTATCCACAATCCTCAACATCAATACTACTTATACTACACTTTTCATCGGAAGCTTGGTTATATTTTATACAGTATACGGTGGAACTAAGGCTGTGTCCTATACGCAGGTGCTTCAAATGAGCATCATTTTCTGTGGATTATTTGCTGCTGGAATAATGGTGGTTCACCTGCTGCCGGGTGATGTTAGTTTTGGCAGGGCCATTAGTATTGCGGGAAAAATGGGTAGAACGAATGCGATAGACTTTAAGTTTGATCTCAGCAATCAGTACACTGTTTGGACAGGTTTAATCGGCGGATTCTTTTTACAGTTGTCTTATTTTGGTACAGACCAAAGCCAGGTAGGGCGGTATCTGTCGGGTGCTTCCGTTAGTCAGAGTCGCTTGGGTTTGTTGATGAATGGTTTGGTAAAAATACCTATGCAGTTCCTGATCTTGCTTATTGGCGTACTCGTTTTTGCTTTTTATCAGTACAACCGTCCGCCAATATTTTTTAACAGTTTCGAACTGAAAAAACTGGAAAACAGCGAATATGCGCCTCAGTTACAAAAAATTAAGTTGGATTACAATGAGGCATTTGATCAGAAGCAGGATGATTTACATAAGCTGAATGCTGCTCTGGATGCGGATGATCAAAAGCTAATTGATCAACAGCGGGTAGCCCTTCAGCTTGCTGACGAAAAAGAAAAGTCAATTCGAAAGCGGGTGACAGATTTGATGCAGATAAATGATAAGGAAGCCAATACTAAGGACAACAACTACATTTTTTTAAGCTTCGTTACACAGTACCTCCCTACAGGACTGATTGGCCTACTGATTGCAATCATTTTTTTAGCGTCGATGGGCTCTACAGCAAGTGCGCTCAACTCTTTGGCATCTACTACAGTGATCGATATCTATAAACGACTGATCAAAAAGGATGCGACAGATCATCAGTATTTGCAGGCCTCAAGGCTTGCAACAGTTTTTTGGGGTGTTGTCTGTATTATAATGGCTTTGTATGCCAGTAAGATTGGCAATCTGCTAGAAGCAGTGAATATATTAGGTTCGTACATCTATGGAACCATACTTGGTGTTTTCCTGGTCGCTTTTTATGTAAAACAGGTGAATGGAAAGGCGGTGTTTATTGCAGCCTTACTTACGGAGGCGATCATCATTGCAGTTGGACAGGCTGACATCATCGCTTATTTATGGCTGAATGTTATAGGCTGTTTTCTTGTGGTATCCATCTCATTAATTATTCAAAAAACCTTCGGTTTCGTCAAAGAAGATGAAACCAGCTAATTTGATCTTTTAAAGAACTCATGAAACAAAAGGAGCCTGATGTAAAGACACCAGGCTCCTTTTGTTTCATGAGTTCACAAATTGAATTACTTCTTTGTTTCGTTCATCAACTCAGTGTGTAAACGGATATATTCTTGATTTTTCATTTCAGTAGCTGCAGCTAAACCTGCAACTGCTGTTTTTGCTGCACCTGTTTTATCGCCCATTTTCATCTGAATACGTCCTTTCCATAACTTGATCCATGGCGCTTTGTTATCTGCTGCTTCGGCTGCATTAACCCACTCCAATGCTTTGTTCAAGTCTTTGCCATTTGAATAGTAATATTGTGCCGCCGCAAAGTAAGGTTTTTTCTCACCCTTCATAGCTTCTTCAATACTTGCCATTACTGTGGCATCGATTTCAGTGCTCAAATTTACATTTACGCCTGTATCTTCCCACATCAATTGTAACTGGGCAGTTGTAGGATAAACATTGGCAAACTGAACGGTAAATGTCTCGCTCCTATCCTTTAATTTGTTCGCTTTTACCTTTAGTCTTAAAACGTCTTCGGCTTCCTTGTATTCATAAGATCCCCATTGTTTAGCACCTTTATTGAAGATAATGGTCCATTCGTCTTTACCAGGTATTGTAAATAAACCGTAATCTCCTGCAGGTAAGTCCTTGCCATCAATTTTTACAGGCTCTGTGAAACTGATTAAAGTCGCTGAGTTCGCCCCAGTGCGCCATACCGTACCATAAGGTTCCAAACCTCCAAAGATTTTACGACCTTTTACATTGGGACGGGAATAGTTTACTGTAATCTTACCTAATCCAAAATTTTGAATAATAGTCTGACTGCTACTGGCCTGCGGCATCTTCAATCCTTGTGCCTGGAGATCAGCATTCAAAGCTACGGCTAGTAGAAGTAGCAACATCGATTTAAAGGTTGTGTTCATATGTTTTGATTTTTGTTTTTACTGTAACCAGTTAATTTTAAAATAGTTTTGCTGCCTCTAAATTACGCATATGGCTGAGTAATCTGTATTAAAATACACTTTCAGGATAAACATGACGAATAAATTAGAAAATCCTGCTTAAATTAGCTTCCATGGTCAATTTTCATAGTATTTTGATAAAGGGAATTTTATTTCTAATCTTTTTCTCTGTGGCAGGGATTGCAATGGCGCAGGAAATAGAAATTGGTGTTTCAAAACAATTGGCATTACATCGGAAGGCAATTGTAAGTGGTATCCACTATAAATTGGAATTCGACATACCGGCCGATAGAAAAGAGAAAATTTCGGCAGTTGAAATATTGGAATTCAACCTAAGCTCCAATGATCAGGACCTTCAAATCGATTTCAAAGAACATCCGTCTAAATTATGGAATTTGACGGTAAACGGTCAGTCATCGCCCATAGAACACTTAAAAGAACATCTACTGATCTCCGCTAAATACTTAGCTAAAGGAGCCAATCGGATTGAAATCGCTTTTGAGTCGGGAGAAGCTGCCCTTAACCGCAATTCTGATTATCTATATACGCTTTTTGTGCCTGATAGAGCCAGAACGGTTTTTCCTTGCTTTGACCAGCCCGATCTAAAAGCTACTTATGATCTGATGTTAAAAGTTCCGGCAGACTGGAAGGTAATGGGCAATGGTCCATTGAAGAGCACTGCATTGATGGATGGCCGTAAAATTTGTCATTTTGCAACGTCCGATACATTGAGCACTTACCTGTTTTCATTCGTTGCAGGGAACTTCAAAGAAAAAACTGATCACGTGGGCACGATGGTTACAGATTTCCTATACAGAGAATCTGATACGGCGAAAATAAAGTTCAGCATGAATGATATATTTAAGATTCATACTGATGCACTCCGATATTTTGAGGACTGGACTGCCATTCCATATCCTTTTCAAAAATTCGGCTTTGCCGCTATTCCTGATTTTCAGTTTGGGGGGATGGAGCATGTTGGAGCCATACAATATAAGGCATCAACGTTGTTTCTGGATGCGACAGCTACTAAGGATCAGCTCAATTCAAGGAACAATTTGATTGCACATGAAACCGCTCACATGTGGTTTGGGGACCTGGTAACCATGAACTGGTTTAGTGTTGTCTGGATGAAGGAGGTATTTGCCAATTTCATGGCAGACAAAAGCGCCGAGGGACTGGTAGGCAAAGAGGTGTTTGACCTTAAGTTCCTTACCAACCACTTTCCCGCAGCGTACAGTGTTGACCGAACGATAGGGTCTAATCCGATTAGACAGGATCTCGAAAATTTGAAAGATGCGGGAACTCTCTATGGAAACATAATCTATCACAAGGCTCCGATCATGATGCAGCAACTCGAGCGGCTAATGGGAAAGGACCAGTTTAAACAAGGGGTACGAGAATACCTTAGAAAGTTTGCAAATAGCAATGCTTCATGGCCGGATTTGATTGCTATCCTCGACAAATATGCAGCAGCTGATCTGCAACAGTGGAATAGCGTGTGGGTAGAAGAGCCTGGAAGACCTGTAATAGATTATACATTAAAACGGTCCGGAAACAAAATTCGCAAATTTGTGATCAAACAAACTGCTGAATATGGTAAATCGTCGAGGATCTGGCCACAAATTTTCGAGCTCACTTTATTTTACCCTGGATATAGTAAAGAAATCACAGTGAATCTAAACGCGCCGGAGGTTCGGGTTAACGCCGTAGAGGGACTGGACGTCCCTTTATTTGTATTGTTCAACTCATCGGGTCAAGGCTATGGGCTATGGCCGACAGACCGGACAATGTTCAATCACTTATATACAATGGACAAACCTTTGAACCGTGCCGCTGCATACATTTCACTTTATGAGAATATGTTAAATGCAAGGTCTGTTCAGCCCATGGAGTTATTAAGACTTTTCCTGGACGGATTGGGAAAAGAAAAAGAAGAACTGAACCTTAAACTGATGTCCAGTTATATTAATACGATTTATTGGGTATTCCTTTCTCACGAGGAAAGGGCCAATCTTGGCCAGCTTCCTGAACAACAAATTTGGAACGCCATGACTGAGCAGCTGGGGTCCAATCAAAAAAAGCTTTTGTTTAAAGCCTATCAAGATGTATTTTCAAGCAGGGAAGCACAAAATCGGCTTTACGAAATTTGGAACTTGAAACAGGCTCCCGAGGGTGTAAAACTTTCCGAGGATGATTACACCGCTTTAACTTTTTCCCTTGCTTTGAGAGCATCCGATAATTCGACACTTATGAAAGTGCAATTGGCGCGAATCAATGATATTGATAGAAAGAAACGTTTTGAGTTCATTATGCCAGCACTATCATCTAATCAAACTGAAAGGGATGAATTCTTTAAAAGCATGGAAAGTAAAACGAATCGGGATAAAGAAGCTAGTGTTGGAGCTGCACTTCATTATCTGCACCATCCTTTGAGGCAGGCGACTTCTGTAGCCTACCTCAAGAAAAGTTTAGAAATGTTGGAAGAAATTCAAACTACAGGAGATATTTTTTTTCCACAAAATTGGCTTCAAGCTACTTTCAGCGCTTATCAAAGTGACGAGGCCGCAAATATTGTAGCTGATTTCTTAAAAGAGCATTCCGATTATAACCCCAAGCTGAAAGCTAAAATATTGCAGGCAACGGATAACTTGTTCAGGGCACGTCAGGCGCTAAATTAATTATCATTCCAGCGTTTTGTAAGTTATTTTAATTTTTTGTGTACTTCCGTTTCTAGCTAGGTTCACCACTGACGGATATCCGTCGTCAGCGTAACTATAATTCAAACTGAGGTTTTCAAGCGGGGATTTTTCATTGATTCGGCTCAATAAGTTGCCACCTAGACAGAATAAGAACCAATAATCAGCTTCCAAAGAGAAAAGTTGACTGTAAGGTATCAAACTGGAAATTCCATTTTGTTGATCAAAGTGAAAACCAACTTTGTTTAGCAACCCTTGACTGCTTGTTGAACCGATTTCTGAAAGGATTCCGGAACCGTTGAAAGTTCTAATATAAGTATGGCCAGGTTTGTCCGTTTCGTTATAATATTTGACAACCTCGAGAAATTCAGGTTCCTTATAGCTTAGCGTATACGATCCAGTAGGAGTGTATTCCTGTAATTTATCATCATGATTGAAGGTAACAGCTTTCGCCACTTTCTTTTTAGTATCCAGTATATAATACACGATATATACCAGCACGCCATTCTGGTATTTTTCCAAAGTGGCTGGAAAGTTCTCCGGCGTGTAGTCGATCAAAAATTTGTTTCCTCTACCTTCATCTATCTCCAAAAGAATAGCGGTATTGGCTTTATATTTCAAATTGAGCGTAATTTCAGTCGATTCAAATTTTACGGGAACCTGTCGCTTTGTTACGGAAGGTTTTTTAACTTCCGGAATTTTAGGAATATCCATGTTATCTTGTTTACATGCTGCTAAGCTTAATAAGGTGAGAAGCGTAAGGACCTGAGGCTGTATTGGAATTTTCATGTTAAATTGTTTGAAGTTGATATTTATTGTTTAACACGGTGAACTTGACTTTATTATCCTCATAATAAAAATATTTCATGATATATATTTAAGTTTTCATATAGAGATAATCCAATGCAGGTTGTTTTTTGCGATCTGTTTTATAATTATGACCAATTTATTGTAATTAAACACCAAAAAATCGCCCTTTTAAAGCAGATAAGCTGTACTTTTACGAGATATTCTGATAGCACTTAACGTTTAAATATGGACGATCTTTTAGCTGCACGCCTCCAAATGGCTTTCTCCTTAGGCTTTCACATTGTATTTGCATGTATCGGCATGGTTATGCCTTTTTTCATGTCAGTGGCCCATTTTTTTTGGCTTCGGACTAAAAACGTCGTTTACCGGGATGTAACCAAGGCATGGAGTAAGGGAGTGGCAATCTTTTTTGCTACCGGAGCAGTTTCCGGTACCGTGCTGTCCTTTGAGCTCGGCCTTTTATGGCCACGTTTCATGGAGCATGCAGGACCGATATTTGGCATGCCGTTTTCCTTGGAAGGAACGGCATTTTTTATTGAAGCGATCGCCCTTGGCTTTTACTTATATGGTTGGAACAGATTACATCCCTGGTTCCATTGGGCTACTGGGGTGGTCGTTGGCATTAGCGGATTGCTTTCAGGAATCCTAGTTGTTGCTGCAAATGCCTGGATGAACAGTCCGGCAGGCTTTGACTATGTGGACGGGCAGTACTTAAATATTGATCCTATAAAGGCGATGTTTAATGATGCGTGGTTCTCTCAGGCACTACACATGAGTGTTGCGGCATTTGTTTCAACTGGCTTTGCGGTAGCAGGTGTTCACGCGCTGATGATACTAAAGGGAAAAAATATAGGTTTTCACAGTAAAGCGTTTAAAATTGCAGCCATATTTGGAACAGTAGCAGCATGTCTGCAACCTATTAGCGGTGACATTTCGGCAAAGGATGTGGCTAAAAGACAACCAGAAAAGTTAGCGGCGATGGAGGCACATTTCCACACAGAAAGAAATGCCCCGCTAATTATTGGCGGTATTCCCGACACTGCAAACAAGAAAGTAGATTATGCTATAAAAATCCCAGGACTATTAAGCTTTATGGCAACGGGCGACTTCAATGGTGAGGTTCAAGGTTTAGACCGTGTTCCAAAAGCAGACCAGCCGCCTGTTGCAATTACCCATTACGCCTTTCAAATCATGGTCGGCTTAGGAATGGTCATGGTACTGATCGCATTACTGTACTTCACCGCATTGGTAAGGAAGAAGAAATGGCTGAACAGTCGCTGGCTGTTGAAATTATTTGTTATTGCGACCCCGCTTGGATTCATCGCACTCGAGGCCGGATGGACGGTAACAGAGGTAGGCCGACAACCCTGGATTATTCGTGGGGTAATGCGTACCGCTGATGCAGTGACTCCTATGCCTGGAATAGCGTATTCTTTCTATCTATTTACAGCCGTATACATTTCATTATCCGTAATTGTTGCTGTATTGTTATTCCGCCAGATCACTATGGTTGACGAACTTTACGATTCGCAGTCAAATTTAAAAGATTAGTTTTATGATATATGTAGTTATTGTTTTTCTTTGGATGGCTATCCTATTATACATCCTGCTTGGAGGAGCGGATTTCGGTGCTGGTATCATTGAGTTGTTTACAACTAAAGCCAACAAGGCCAAAACCCGTAGAACGATGTACAAGGCGATCGGCCCGATTTGGGAAGCGAACCACATGTGGTTAATCATTGCAATTGTGATTCTCTTTGTTGGATTTCCAAAAATTTATACCACTATTTCCGTTTACCTGCATATTCCACTGGTTTGTATGCTACTTGGTATTATTGCGAGAGGAACAGCTTTTGTTTTCAGAAATTATGATGCTGTAAAGGACGATATGCAAAAGGTTTATACTCCTATCTTTGTATATTCAAGTTTAATTACCCCTTTTTTTCTTGGTGTTATCGCTGCCAGTTCTGTATCCGGACAGATCGATCCCCTTGCAAATGATTTCATATCGGCTTATGTGTTTAGCTGGTTAAGTTGGTTCTCTGTTGCAGTTGGTATTTTTACAGTTAGTATATGTGGCTTTTTAGCCACTATTTTCATCATTGGCCAAACAGAAGAGGGCGGCGATAGGACCCATTTTATAGAAAAAGCGAAACGTGCCATTTTCGTCGTAATGGGCTGTGGGGCACTGGTTTTTGTCGCTGCATATTTTGATGGCATTCCATTAACTACATGGATATTAGGGGATACACCTGGTTTAATTGCAATTACCGCGGCGAGTTTGTCGCTGATCGCCATGTTCTATGCCTTAAATCACAATAAGCCCATACTTTTGCGATTACTTGCCGGTTTTCAGGTGTCTATGATTCTTTTTGCAGCCACGTATAGCCATTTTCCAGATATTGTATTGCTTAAGAATGGGGATAACTTATCTCTGCTCGCGCATCAGGGGCAAGCTAAAACGATCTTGTCTTTAGGCTACGCCCTGCTTATCGGAAGTTTATTTATTCTACCTGCACTGGTCTATTTAATTTATATCTTCCAAAAACGGAAGGATGCAACAGCCTGACAGTTGCATCTTAATCCGCAAAACCGATTAACTGAAGTACTTATGTAACAAATTAAGATAACAATTTCCAATAGACTGGATTTTGTGTTTAATTCGTGTGCAACTTGATAGAAAGATAAGGAGTGTAAAAATAATTTAGAAAAATAGACATTAAACCTAAATCATTTTAGTCAGTCTTAAATTCAATATCGCATTTGAACACCGAACTATGAACTCAGAAATTCTCAAAATCGCATACAGTACGGTTTTGCTGATCGGCCTCGGCCTGTCAGGCAAGGCTCAAAAAATCAATGAACTACAGGAAGTTAGCATATTTGCGCCGCATGCAATAAAAATTGACGGCAAAAATTTTGAGTGGAAGGACTCAGATTTTTCGGTGAACAAGCGTACAAGCCTTTCCTATATTGTTAGTAATGACGATAATAATCTTTATTTAATTATTAAATCTTCAGATCTGACAAATAATTCAAAAATAATGGCGGGAGGCATCACTTTTTCTGTTAACCCCAACGGCCAGAAAAAAGAAGAAGGAAGTATCGCATTGACCTATCCCATTGCTGCCCCGTTCGGTAGAGGACAAGGTGGCGGGAGGGTAGGTCGTTCAGGCTTTCCAGGTGGGGGGCGCCCACAGGATAAGAAGCAACGGGATTCATTTATGGTAGCCAGACAAAAGTCACAGTTGCAGTCATCCAAAGAGATTAAATTGAAAGGATTTAAAAAAACTACGGATACTTTGGTAGCGATTTACAATGAGTATGGTATCAAAGCCTTTGCGAATATTGACAAAGACAATACCTTCTATTATGAAGTTGCAATCCCATTAACTGAACTGGGAATTTCCACTGCAACACCCAAAGAGTTCGCATATAATATAAAGCTCAACGGATTACAGTTACCTGGATTTGACGGCGGAGGTGGTCGGGGCAATTTCGGAGGTGGCGGCGGTAATTTTCGTGGCGGTGGATCTGGCGGCCGTGGAGGAGTGGACTTTCAGGCAATGATAAGCCCTACAGACTTTTGGGGGAAATATACGCTTGCGAAGAAGTAATTAATAAACGCTGACCAGACCGAACGCATTCAACCATACGAACACACAAATGAATTATTATAATCGGGTAATTACCAGTGATTTGAATGCGCCGATTCAAACCGAATTCCGAAAAAACCCCAAGACACTAGTCGCCATTTTGTTAATGCTCTTTTGCTTTTCCGGAGCATTAGCTCAGCAGCCATCTCAAAAAAAAGTGGAAGATCCGCCTTTACCAACCAGGCAAATCAGTGGAATTGTAAAAGACAGCACAGATCTGGGTGTAATTGGGGCAACCGTCAGTCTAACCTCCGATAAAGATACTTTGAAAACCGCTACAAATAGTGATGGCATTTTCGTTTTCAAAAATGTAAAATCGGCAACTTATACGCTGGTCGTGCAAAGCTTAGGTTTCACCAAAACACCTGTCATGCTTTTCAAGCAGAATGATAGGATTCCGAGGATAGTAATGGACCCCATTGTATTGAAGGAAGAAAAGAATATGCTTAATACTGTTGTGATCAATGGGACACCCTCAATTACCTATAAAACAGATACTGTAGAATACAAGGCAAGTGATTATGTCGTAAGGGCCAACTCTACGGTAGATGAGCTTTTGAAAAAAATGGAGGGCATGGAGGTAGGAAATGACGGAACCCTGGTACATCAGGGACAGAGCATTACAAAAGCTAAATTGAACGGAAAAGAATATCTTGGTGGTGATCTTGCAAATGCCATCAAGAATCTGCCGGCCGAGATAGTTGATCGAATTCAAATCGTTGATGATTATGGAGATCAGGCAGCACGTACAGGCATAAAAAACGGGGATCCGGAAAAAATCTTAAACATCACTACCCGCGAAGATAAATCAGTAGGCAATATGGCACACCTGAACGTAGGTGGTGGAAACAATGATCGTTATGAAGCTGGAATGTTTGCGACCCGGGTGAATAAAAATCAGACCATCGGTTTAAATGGAAGATATAATAATACGATCAATGGAGTTGCAGGTGGAGACAATGGAGGAAGAAATCAAGGAGGAAACAATAGTGCAAGTGGCGGAACTACGACGAGCGGAAATGGATCATTCAGCATTCGTGATAAAATTAGCAAGAAGATCGAATACAACATTAACTATGATTATAGGACGACCAACACTAACTCTTTAAATGATAGTTACTCCGTTACACCCACTGTAATCCGTGATACGGTAAATGGTAATGTTACCCATTTTACCAATGCATTTAGCTTGATCGAAAGTGATAACATCAATAGGAATCACAATTTTAAGGCAGAACTTGAATTTAATTTAGATACCAGCAATTTCTTGCGGATTGTTCCAACGCTAAGATACACTTTAGCCAATACGAGTAGTCTTTCGAAAATTAGTCAGACAGGTTTCTTACATCAAAACAGAGAAGGACAAAATTATAGCAGAAATACCAGACCTCAACTTGGTACCTCAGTGTTCTATCAGCATATATTCAAAAAACCAAGACGAAACATCTCTTTTCAAGCTGATCTAAACAGTAATAATCAAGATCAGCAACAGGAACAGGATACTAAGATCATTTATTTTTTGAACGAAGCGGAAACAGAACAACGCGATTCTGCGGTGAACAGGATTGTTGCCAGAAAAAATTTGCAGGATAATTACCGCGGAAGTTTAACGTTTGCCGAACCGTTAACTGCCAATACCCAGTTTGAATTGAATGCCCAAATAAACTACAATGGGTATGATAACACCGCTACCACCAAAAATATCATAAACGGAAATCCTACCGGCATTATTGATTCATTAAGTAATATTTATGATTATTCATTTACTCAAGGACGCATCGCTTTAAACTACAGATATGGGCTAAGCAATACTTCTAAGGTTCGCTTTTCACTGGGCGTAACGGCAATTCCGTCCGTGCTCTCAGGGACTAAAGTAAGCTTGGGAACATCGACCAGCAGAAGCAGTTTCAACATGGTCCCTATTGCCAGATTTGAGTATCTATGGTCCAGACAACATAGGATTGCGTTCAACTATTCCGGAAATGCAGTTGAACCAACTTTTGATCAGATTCAACCCGTAAGAGATGTGACTAACCCGCAAAACCCTATTGTAGGTAATCCCGACCTGAGTGCCACGTTTCAACATGGTGTCAGGGCAGTATATGATAATTACATAGCCAATGCGAAGCTAAATTACTCAGTACATTTGAATGCGTCACTAACAGATAATGCTGTGATCAGAAATAATGTGCCAATTCTTGATGCCAGCGTACTTCCTGATTCTGTTTTTATCACTGAAACGAGATATTTGAATATGAATGGCGTTTACAAGATCAGTGGGAATTACTCCATCAATAAACAGTTGAATGACAGGCGGTATAATCTTGCATTTAGCGGGTCTATTAGTTATGATAACCGTATTTCAATGAACGATTCGCAAAAGAATGTGAATGTCGTACAAACTTTTATCGAGCGTTTTGGTCCAAGAATCAATCCCAATGATTGGTTTGAAATCAATCCAAACATATCTTACAACTATACAAAATCTGTAAACAGTGTTCCACAATTTCGTGATGTTAAACAAAGCACTATTGCTTTAAACGTAGATGGAAGAGTTTATTTTTTTAAAGACTGGCTGTTTGGTTATAGTGCAAGCAAAAATTACGTAAGTGGTATCAATGCGAATGTTACAAGTAACCCTTTTGTTGTTAATGCTTATTTGGAAAAAGAATTGCTTAACCGCAGGGGGAAGGTCACTTTGCAAGCTTTTGACTTACTCAATCAAAACAATTTCGTAAATCGTGACATTCGAGAAGACGGGGGATATACGGATACCAAGTCGAATGCACTTAGTCGCTATTTTATGCTTCGGCTAAGTATGCGCCTGCAAAAATGGACCGGAGCGAGAGGACGAGGAAATAAAGACGTGATTCGCCGAGGTGATGGAAGCTTCATGAATTAATAGCAAATACATTAAAAAAGCCCTGCTGAAATGATCAACAGGGCTTTTTTAAAGTTCCTTTATATTTTAGAAAGAGAAATCATCGTTGTGGTTTTTTACCACTCCTTCATGATTTTCAGAATATTCATAACGTTTTTCTACAACCTCCTGGTGGTTTTTGATATATTCAACCGTCTCGGTTAAACCTTCTGTAAACTTCTCAAAGTCTTCCTTATATAAAAAGATTTTATGCTTTACAAATACACCGTCTTCTAGTCTTTTCTTACTTTCTGTTAGGGTTAGGTAATAATCTCCGGACCTTGTTGCTTTTACATCGAAAAAATAAGTTCTTTTACCCGCTCTTACTTTTTTTGAAAATACCTCTTCTCTCTCTTTGTTGTCAAATTCTCCCATGGTGATATTGATCTTGGTTTTGGTTCGGGTAAATATAAACTATTAATCAGTAAAGTTCAAAATCAAATTAAATAGTTTCACTTTCTTCTTCCAATAATTGGTTTTGGTACATTTCAGCATAAGCGCCTTCAAGTGCCAATAATTGCGTATGACTGCCTTGTTCAATGATTTTACCACTGTCCAACACTATTATTTTATCGGCATTTTTTATCGTAGAAATGCGATGTGCAATCAGAATACTGGTTTTATCTTTCATAATTTTCCCTAAATTACTTAAAATTTCTTCTTCAGTTCTCGTATCAACAGCAGAAAGACAGTCGTCAAAAATAAGAATTCCCGGTTCTTTTATCAACGCCCGAGCAATGGAAACGCGCTGTTTTTGTCCGCCAGATAAAGTAATACCCCTTTCTCCAAGCATCGTTTCGAACTTCAGTTCAAAATTGATAATGTTATGGTATACGGCAGCATGTCTCGCTGCACGCTCGACCTCTGCATCCGTCACCTGGTCTAGCCCAAAGGCAATGTTGTTTTTTATGGTATCAGAAAAAAGAAAGACCTCCTGCGGTACAAAGCCGATTTGGCTCCTGTACTTATTCAGATTGAGCTCCTTTATTGGCGTCCCATCCACAGTAATTTGTCCTTCCTGTGCATCATACATCCGCATGATCAAATTGGCAAGTGTTGATTTTCCTGAACCCGTCCGCCCAATGAGTGCTACAAACTGTCCCTGTTCAATCTCAAAACTTACATCTTTGATAGCCTGTATGCCAGTATCCGGATAGGTAAAGCTAACCTGTTCAAATTTAATATTGCCTTTAAGCTGGGAGATTCCTATTTCGCCAGAAGTAACATCCGGTGTCAACTGTAAAAACTCATTAATTCGTTTTTGAGAAGCCGAGGCACGCTGGATCAGCGTGGTTACCCATCCAAGCATGGAAACAGGGAAGGTAAGTTGATTTACATAGACGATAAACTCGGCAATATTACCGGGAGTAATTGATCCGTCTATCACCTGCTTACCTCCGATATAAATAGTAAGAATTGTACTCAGCCCTACCAGTAAAAGCATTGTAGGAAAAAAAAGTGCCTGCACCTTAACAAGGCCCATTGCATTGTTTTTGTAACCCTGACTTTCTTGAGCAAAGATCTTTTGCGTATAATCCTCCCTAACATAGGATTTGATCACTCTGATGCCCGAAAACCGCTCCTGCACAAAGCTTGAAAGTTTAGACAATTGTTCCTGGATCTGCTCGCTCTTTTGGTTGATCAGTGTATTGACGAAATAGATAATGACCACCAGTACTGGTAAAGGCAAAAGGCACCAGATGGCCAGTGTAACATTCACAGAGAACATGGCATAAATAACCAGTAAGAAAAGTACTGCTGTGTTAATGGTATACATAATTGCAGGACCAACATACATCCGAACCCTGTTCACATCCTCCGTAGCCCGGTTCATTAAGTCGCCCGTATTGTTTCGCCTATAAAAGCCAAGACTTAGTTTTTGATAATGTGCATATATCTCATTCTTCATGTCAAATTCTATGTGTCTTGACATCAGAATAATAGTTTGCCGCATAAAAAACAGGAACAGTCCCCTTAATAAGTAAAGTACCAAAACCAGCATCCCAAAATAGAAAAGGCTTGTGCTGAAGATGTCATACACCACAGCTGCACGGTCAAATCCTTCAAAGAGCTGGTAAATTTGGATGTTTTCTGTAATAAGATTAAATGCGTGGCCGATAACCTGAGCTGGGACAACTCCAAAAATATTGGAAATGATCACAAAGAATACCCCCGGGATAATCCACCATTTATATTTATAGAAGTATTTGTTTAAAAAACGCAGGTGTTTCATTTGCCGTAAAGTTATCCAAATCGCGGTACTTTTTTCAAACTCTTTAGTTAAAACAATGTAAATAATGTTTTTTTATGCTAGTTTTGCGACATATCTGATAAATAAAAATATATGTCTGGTAATAGTTCTGTGGTAAATTCCGTTTTGGATCAGTTGAGTGCATCGGGGCACAAGAAGGTTGTCTTTTGCAATGATCCCGATACTGGATTAAAAGCGATTATAGCCATTCATGATACGACTTTAGGCCCTGCCTTAGGCGGAACCCGAATGTGGAGCTATGCAACAGAAGCCGAAGCACTGGAAGATGTATTGAGGTTATCAAGTGCCATGACCTATAAAGCATCCATCACCGGATTAAATCTAGGAGGTGGCAAGGCGGTCATTATTGGTGATTCCAGAAAAGGTAAATCAGAAGCAATGATGCGCAGCTTTGGCAGATTCATCAAAAATCTTAATGGTGAGTTCATTACCGCAGAAGAATTAGGTACCACAACCAAAGATATGGAGTACATTCGCATGGAAACCAGCCATGTGACAGGTGTTCCTGAGTCTTTAGGAGGGACGGGTAATCCGGCTCCAACTACTGCAAAAGGGGTATACCTTGGAATCAAAGCATGTGTTAAGGAAGTCTTTGGAACGGATATGCTTGCCGGAAGATCTGTAGTTGTACAGGGAATTGGAAATGTAGGTGAGCATCTTGTCGCACTTCTCAGAGCCGAAAATGTAGAAGTTTATATCAGTGACATTAACGAAGAACGCCTACAACATGTTGCACGCACCTATAAAGCAAAGCCGATCAGTGCAGATAAAATTTTTGGTCTGGATGTTGATATTTATGCGCCTTGTGCATTAGGCGCTACAGTCAACGATAGGACTATCAATAAAATGAAGTTTGCCATTATTGCCGGGTCTGCAAATAACCAGCTAGCAGACGAAAACGTTCACGGAAAGCTATTGTTGGATAAAGGCATCTTATTCGCGCCGGATTATCTGATCAATGCTGGAGGGCTGATCAGTTGTTATTCGGAGCTTACAGGTTATGGTAAGAAACGTACCATGCAGTTGACTGAGAACATTTACAACGCTACCAGGGACGTAATTAAAATGTCCAAGAATGACAATATACCAACAATATGGGCAGCAAACCGGATTGCGGAACAAAGGATAATCGATATCAAGAAAATAAAATCATCATTTTAATAACCAGGTAATTTACCGCTCGTTCTTACATTCATGTTAAACAGAAGGCACTTAAGAATTAAAGCTTTGCAGAATATTTTCGCATGGCAAATGACAGACAAAAGAGATCTGGCAGCGTCCAAAAAGGCGTTGATGCAGAGTATTGATGACGTATATGAGATGTACGTCCGCATGCTTTCGCTATTGGTAGAGACCACGGAGTACACGGAAATTGACGCCACGGAGCGTGCCAACAAGCACCTGCCCACTGCAGACGATCTCAATCCAAATTTGAAGTTATTGAACAACAAATTTGCGGTTACCCTAAAACAGAATCCAGATTACATCGCTGCCATCCACAAGTATCGGATAAACTGGATGTCGGATCCCGAATTTGTAAAAGCGATATTCAATACCCTTAAGGTATCACCGGAGTATGCTGCTTATCTGGCCGACGAGAACAACGATCTCGAGGAATCAAAGACCATCATCAAATTCATCTTTAGGAAGATCATTCTCAAAAGCCATAACATCATACAGGCATTTGAAGATAAATTTATCAATTGGTCAGTTGACAAGGAGGTGATGCAAGGCATGGTGGCCAAGACGATTAAGAATTTTACATCTGATGATCCTTTCAAAAACAAACTAACCCCGATCAGTCAGGACTGGGCAGAAGATAGCAAGTTTGTTCAGGACCTATTCATCTACACCCTCAAGAATAACAAGGAATATCAGGAATTAATTGCAGAACGGACTAAAAATTGGGAATCTGAAAGGATTGCATTGATGGATACCATTCTAATGAAAATGGCGATATGCGAATTGTTAAATTTTCCATCGATCCCCGTTAAAGTAACGATCAATGAGTATCTTGATTTGTCAAAAGATTACAGTACGCCGAAAAGTAATTCATTTATTAACGGTATCTTAGATAAAATTTTAGGCGATCTGAAAAGGACTGATAGTATTCACAAAGTAGGACGCGGACTAATTGAAGAATAAAATGAAGAAACTTTTTGTACTGGCTATAGTGGCCGTCACTTTTATGTCATGCCAAAACACAAATGCAACTAGCTCAGCAACAACAGAGAGCGAGCATTCATTAGAAGTTGTTGATTCAGCGGTAGTTGCACCTGGAGAGGCAGCAGTAATAAATTTTGAGAACGGAAACTTCAATTTTGGTAAGATTACCCAGGGTGAAAAAGTTTCCTATAGTTACAAATTTAAAAACGTAGGTACAAGCCCTTTGATAATACTCGACGCAACTGCAACGTGCGGCTGTACAGTACCGGAAGTGCCTAAAGAGCCTATCAAACCAGGAGCAGAAGGAGAAATTAAAGTGGTATTCGACAGCAACGGAAAATCGGGTATGCAAGACAAGGTGATCACTGTTACTTCAAACGCTCAACCTCAAACTGCAACCTTACATTTAACAGGTGAAATTATCGAACAAGCTAATTAATATAAATTTATACAACACAATATGATATCAACAGTAATTTTGCAAGCCCAGGGAAACAGCAGTATGTTAAGCACATTGATACCCATGGTTTTAATCATGGTAGTTTTCTATTTCTTTATGATCAGACCTCAGGTGAAAAAAGCAAAAGACCTTAAGAAAATGGTTGAAAACCTTAAAAAAGGGGATAAGATTGTGACTACAGCCGGAATTCATGGCCGTATTGTCGATATGAATGACACCACGTTTTTAATTGAGGTTGAGGGCGGTACAAAAATCCGTTTTGATAAATCAGCAGTTTCATTAGATGCTACAAAAGCAATTGCACCAAAGGAAGAAACACCTAAAGTTTAGGTTTATAGATTTTTTAAAAAAAAAGGTTGTATTTTCAAGAATACAGCCTTTTTTTATGCTGCTGTTTTCTTTGAATATAGCGTTTTTCAAAATAGAAAGGTATAGAGAGGGTCTTTATAGTAGTAGAATATTTGTATTTTTGTATCAATGCCGTTTATCAAACTCACAAAAGTAGAGCGAAAACGCTTTCTAATGCTGGTCATCTGCCTGCTTATTGCAATCGCAGCATGGTTGTTCATGGCATTGAACAATAAATATGTTTACACGGCGAAAACAGTGTTAAAGTATGAGAACATCCCTCAGAAAAGAGCATTTCATCCGCTACAGTCAGACACGGTAGATTTACAGGTAGAGGGTACAGGATGGCAATTGCTCTTTGCCAGGTTGCGGATCAAGCCACAATCGATATCCATCAGCCTCGAAAAGCTTAACAACAGAAATTTTATACTTTTTTCAGAGCAGCTTTACAATGTAAACCGGCAGCTCGAGACCTCGCAGAAGATCATTTCCGTAAAGCCTGATACTTTGTATTTTGACTTTTCTGAAAAAACAGTAAAGCGGGTACCTGTTAAACTGGTT
>JAPSHM010000156.1 GCA_031179845.1 Pedobacter sp. | reverse complement strand
GTTCCAATGCAGGTGTACTTGGGCAACCAAGAAAATACACTCACTGAAAGGTGAGTGTATTTTCTTGGACGTAATCGTATAGTGCTCCTAGCGAACTAGCTTGCTTGCGGCAACGCGTACGGCTTCGCTCCAGCTGAGGAAGGCGTGTGGGGTGCTGGCAACTTCGGCTGCGGTCAATCCAAATTTCACTGCAAGCGCTAACTCGTGAATGATTTCACTGGCATGCGGCGCAACGACTGTTCCTCCAAGGATGACTCCGTGCTTGTCGGTGATAACCTTGGCGAACCCGTCACGGAAATCAGACGTGTTGCTGCGGGCGATAATATTTAACGGCGCGACGGCTTTATTGATAGGTAAGTCGCGTTTGATGCAGTCATCTTCAGATAAGCCTACCGATGCGACGCCAGGGTGCGTAAAAGTAAGCCGGGAAGAGGCGGTGTAATTAGGGGAGAGCTTTGATTTCGGATGAATCAAATTATGGGCTGCAATCTGGCTTTCCAGCAATGCAGTATGCGTATGGCTGTTATGCCCTAGGACGTCGCCAGCGGCGAAGATATGGCGCGCAGAGGTCTGTAGGTGGTTATCGACGGTGATTCCTTTTGGTGAGTATTTGACGATAGCGTTTTCAAGGCCCAGATCAACAGATGGCATCCGGCCAGTGGCAATAAGAATTTCATCGACTTTGACTGATTTTTCGACGCCGCCACGGGTATAAGTGACGCGTTTGCCGATGCCGTCTTTGACAACCGCAAGCGTGCGAGTTTGAGTCAGGCTAGTGACGCCTTTTTGCTCACGCAAAACACGTTCCATCAGCACGCCGACTTCTTCATCTTCGCTGGGTAAGATACGGCTAGCGATTTCAGCAAGGTATACTTTTGTTCCAAAGATGGCCATAAGTTGGGCAATCTCGACCCCAATCGTACCGGCGCCAATAATATACAGGCTTTTTGGTGGGCGCATTGCTTCAAGAATCGTGCGAGGGGTGAGGTACGTGACATCTTTTAAGCCTTGGATATTCGGGGCGACCCAGTGTGATCCCGTGGCGATCAAAAAATGGCTTGCTGATAGATGGCGGCGGTTGACGCTAATTTCATTTGGGGTGAGGAAGTGGGCGACACCATTAAAGGTCGCTATCCCCTCTTTCTCGTAATAATTTCGGTTCCCCCCTGCCCCAGTTCGTTTAACAGCAAGCTCTTTCCAGGTACGGAGTGACGGATAATTATAACCAAGGGTTGATGAGCGCAAGCCAAAACGTGCGCCATGTCGGGCTTCATCATACAGCTGCGCGGCGTGCAGTAACGCTTTGGTTGGGACATCGCTCCAGTTAGGAGAGTCACCGCCGAACGTATCAGCCTCGATGATTGCTACTTTTTTTCCTGCGCGTGCGGCAAGCGTGGCTGCTGCGCTGCCACCGGCGCCGCTTCCGATAACGATAAGGTCATAATCAAATGTAACTTTTTTTGCCATAATGTGTGTCTCCTTAGATAACCAAACGATGATGTTTATATAAATACGCGGCTTCGGGATGAAATGATTCGAGTGTTTCGGTCGCTTTTCTGCGCAGATCTGCACTGGTTACTTCTGGTTTTGTTTCCAGCCAGAGGATGACGGCGTCACAGACATTATTGGCTGTGGATTCTGCTACGCCCTCTGGACTGCGAACGCTTAGGCAGGCTGCGCGAACACTGGCATACAGTTTGTGGCGCTGGAACGGTTCACTCGGGCGCCTACCTTCACGTTTGATGATGTTGATAGCCTGGCCGGTCATGGCTACAGTACTCCACCAGATAATGTGCTGGCGCCAACGACTTTATCGACGTATAAATAAAACCCAAGAATAAGCAGGCCGCTTCCTGCCGCAAACTGTAAAAAGCGTTTATTGTCTTCGCGCCATTGTTGGATACGGCTTAGCTTGTGGCCACTGCCGATTAGCCCATTGACGATCAATAGCGACAATAGCGAGATGAACGTGTAAAGTGCGATACCGACGATCTGCATTCCAGGGTCCAAATGCAGTAACGCCAGGGCGCTGACAGCCATAGGTGCAAAGATAAAGATAAGTTCACCAATAACACTGCTCATGCCTAGGCTAAATGCTTCGGCGCTTTGCTTTGTGCTTTTTGTGCGATCGCTTAAGTAGCGAGCCATGCTGCGTGGAATCCACAAGCTAGTACCGGGGTGTCGACGATAATAAAAGACCCATACGGCAATACCTAGACCCATCAATAGCCCCGATGCTGATGCCCATGCCACTGCTGGCACCTGACTACTGAAATATTGCTGCAGCAGAAAAGCGATAAAAGATAAAAGAAGCAGTGTCATAATAGCGACACCAAGTGAAAAGGCGTTTGTCAAACGAAGTAATTTAGCGTGAGAAGATTTGCTGCCGATGGCATGACCGCTCATTAATGTCAGCATGCTGACGCTTAGTTGAAAACTAGCGTGGATAAGGGCCGCGAAGGCGATAATGGCGAGTGAGTTTATCATGTGTTTTTGTTTTTTGGCCTACCTTAGTCTTAGTTATAGCATAAGCGGGGTATATTGGTCAAAATTATTACATTTCTCTATTGCTTTTTTATTGCATTTATGCTTAAATAGATACATAAGATAACAAAAACAAAAAGGAATTGAAGCAAAGAGTAGAAAAATGGTTAAACAAAACAGAAGATAACGGGGTATTAAAGAAGTACCTAACAATCCAAGTAGGCTCATTAGAAAATTTAAATAGAAAAGGGACGGTTCTTGAACGAATGGAACTGGCTTAATCACTAGATAACTAGCTTAACGGCTGGTTATTTCTTTAATTACCTTAAAATTATCACATTTAAGAAAGGTGTTTTTTATGCTTCGAAAAGGTGTTAAAATTTTTAAGTTTATCAACCAAAGGTCTGCACTAGACGTAACGCATAACTTAGGATACTACAAAGAAAAACCTGAAAAAGATGAAAAAGAATATAAAGGCAATATCATCATTTCCATTACAGCCAGTAACCAATATTTAAAGGCTTACATTGCGAAATCGAAAGCTAAGTCACTATTTCAAAGTATTGTGGATGGTAATTTTTCTAAGTTATATCCGACCGGCTATGAGGACTATGGTGGATGTGTGAGTGATGGAAAAATAATTGCCCGGATATTAAAGATTGAAACTCTGTTGAATCCAGATAAAAAGGATCCAACTAAAAAAAAGGTTCAAATAAGATTTACGATATCTGAAGGTACAGGTCAAAAAACACAAACAGGTGCTTTTAAAATGCTTGGAAAGCCAACTACATATGTTCAATCCTATTTGGATCCTTTATCTATGAGAGAATGTGCATTAGAAGTCATTAGTTATATACAAACGGCGGAGATTGCAGGGCAATTAATTGGAAAGCCTCTTCATACACTTACAAATGTTTCTTATGAAGATGAAAAAGAGTCCGGTTTACAAAATCTACTTTCATCATCAAACGAAAACTTTCAAAATACGATGGGTAGCGTAGCCGGTTTAACTAACGAAAATTTAATAACACTAATTAACACAGTGAACGGGGAGTATAAAAAGCGAGTAAAGGCATATAAGCAAAACACAAAGTAGCCAAGAATAATTTTCTTGGCTTTTTGTTTTCTAACAGGGTTTTAGAATATAATGCGTAAGTTATTATATTGAGGAGAGTGAGTTTTACTTATGGTTGACTCGGTTCAAATAGTTGCTTTGGTAATATTGATCATTGCAACGGCTTATTTCGTAGCTGCGGAATTTGCGTTTGTAAAGGTTCGTTCTAGTAGAATTGAACAGTTAGTACAAGAAGGAAATAAAGAAGCTGTAAACGTTCAAAAAATCCTTAACAATCTAGATGGATATTTATCTGCTTGTCAATTAGGTATTACAGTAACGGCATTAGGTATTGGGTGGTTAGGAGAACCAACTTTTGCGAGATTATTGGAACCTTTGTTAGAAAAAATGAATGTGAGTTCAAGTATATCCCATATCGTTGGTTTCATCTTGGCCTTTTCAATTATTACCTTTCTACACGTAGTATTAGGTGAATTGGCCCCTAAATCCGTTGCCATTCAAAAAGCGGAGAAGATAACCTTAAAAGTTTCTTCAAGTTTAATTTTTTTCTATAGAGTGATGTATCCATTTATTTGGACATTAAATGGTGCTGCTAATTTAATTATCAAAGCCATTGGTTTAAAAACTGCAAGTGAACATAGTGAAGAACATTCGGAAGAAGAAATTAAATTAATCGTTTCTTCAAGTAATGATATAAATAGCGATGAAAAGAATATGGTGGAAAAAATCTTTGATTTTGACGAAACTATAACAAGAGAAATAATGGTACACCGAAGGGATATGAATTGTATCTATTTATCCCATTCATTTGAGGAAACGTTAGAGTTTGTACAAAACAGCACGTTTTCACGTTTCCCAGTTGTGGGTGAAGATAAGGACGATATTAGAGGATATATAAATATTCGGGATCTGTATTCAGCGATAAAAAACGGTCAAGTAATGGAAGATATTATAAGACCAATTTCTAAGGTGTATGAATCCATACCAATAAAGAAGGTTCTGACAAGGCTCCAAAAGGACAAGGCTCAAATTGCCGTTGTATTAGATGAATATGGTGGAGTAAGCGGCCTGGTAACAATGGAGGATATTGTGGAAGAAATTGTAGGAGATATTCAAGATGAATTTGATAACGAAGTACCACCCATTAGAAAAGGTAAAAATCGATGGATTATTGAAGGCGATGTACATATTGAAGATGTAGAGAATGCAGTTAATTTTGTTTTTAAAGAAAAGGGAGATTTGTTGACTATTGGTGGATACATAATGTCAAAACTAGATCCTGAACATATGATTGTTGGTTTCAAATTTGAAATTGAAGGAAAACAAATTGAGATATTAAGCGTAGAGGAAAACCGAATATTATTGTTATCCATAAACAAATAAGAAAATGCCGGGAGTTCTATGCTCCTGGCATTTTCTTATTTCTCTTTTTTTAGTGAAACTTCTAAAACGGATAATACTCTATCTATGAAAGTATCTAAGAATCGTAAGCACACTTTTAAGTGATCAGTTATTTCTTTCTCTTGATTGTTAATTCTAGCGTATAAAAACTGATGCTCTAACATTGGTTTAAATTGAATGGGGAGTACTTGGAATATACTTTTTTCGTGAACAATTTCATTTCTAAGAAGATAAATGAACTGCCAAGTAGGATTGTCATAAGGGGAGGTATATCTGGAGAATATATCTTTGATTGGCTTCGATAAAAGGCCACTGTGAAATAAAGAAGAGACGGATACTTGTTTATTATCGATATCATATTTTAAACAATAATTAAGTATATGCATCAACATATCTACAGTAGAACGAGAAGAAACTAAAAAACTCTCAAGCTCAAAATAGATAGGCATTAAGGTAAAAAAATCATTTTTTCCACTTGCTTTTTCGATAGAAAAATTTATATTGTTCAAGTGATACAGATTTTTTTCTAATTTAAAAACCAGATTTTGAAACAATTCAAGGATTCGTTGCTGGTCTTCTTTTTTAGGGAAGCATTTTAATATCTCAGTTTGGTAAAGGGAAAGATCAGTTTTATACATAGATTTCCTCCTTTTAGGGAATTTGCTTAATTAATTACATTTTCAGCCGATTATATGTTGATAGATGGATTTGAAGAAGTATAGTCGCTATCCAATAAGTTCGTCAAACAAAACGGTTCTTTTTTTTCGGGGGGTGCGAAAATGGCAGAACTGGCACCTAATGAACGTATAGAAGTCATACAAGATTTGATTTTAAAAGGAAAAAGGAACGGCCTGTTAAAGATTTCAGATATAAAGAAGCAATTAGAAGAATATAACTGGGATGAGCAAAAAGCAGAACAAATTTTTAATGTTTTAAATGAAAAAATGGGGATTCAAATTGTAGATGATGAAACAGAAACAGAAGAGCTAAAAGATCAAGGAAAACACATTACAATTAAAGATTTGATTATTGAAGAACCAAAAGAGCAAGTAGAAATAGATGTTGATGATACAGTTAGGATGTACCTTAAGAAAATAGGGAAATATCGTATTCTTAATGCAGAAGAAGAAAAGATGCTAGCAAAACAAATCCTTGCCGGTGATGAGGATTCAAGAAAACAATTGGCTCAATGTAATTTGAGGTTGGTGGTCTCTATCGCAAAAAAATACATAAACAGAGGGCTCGATTTTATGGATTTAATAGCCGAAGGTAATACTGGTCTGATGAAAGCTATTGATAAATTCGATTATCTTAAAGGGTTTAAATTTAGTACGTATGCAACTTGGTGGATTAGGCAATCCATTACAAGAGCTATTCCGGATCAATCGCGTTTAATAAGAATACCGGTCCATATGTATGATACAATTAACCGTCTAAGAAAGTATAACAAAGAACTTACACAGCAATTTGGTAGGGAGCCTTCCATAAAAGAACTAGCTGAAAAAATGGAATTAACAGAAGAAAAAGTGGCAGAGATTTATAAAATCGCCTTAGATCCAATTTCAATGGAGACATCCATCGGGGATGATGAAGATAGCACGTTAAATGAATTTATATCGGATGATCGTCCAGATCCAGATGTTTATACAAAAGAAACTATGATGAAGGAAGCTATTGATGATGTACTTGAATCACTTACTCCTCAAGAAGCATTGGTCATTCGATTAAGAATGGGATTGGATGATGGAGAAACCAAAACGTTAGATCAAATAGGGAAAATATTCGATTTAACTAGAGAAAGAATTAGACAAATAGAAGAACGTGCATTGAGAAAATTAAGGCATCCAAGCCGTTCTCAAAAACTAAGAGACTTCCTTAAATAGGGAATCTCTTTTTTTGACCAATTTTTTTAAAATTATTTTGCAATGCAACGTAATTACAGTTTACAAACAGTGTATTACTATGATAAAGTATATTCAAATGGTAAGGGAGGAAGATTTTATGGAAATTAAAATTAAAGCAGCTATTGATTCTGGAAATAGCGAACACGGATTGATTATTGGCGAGGAAAAAATTCTTCAACCTAGTGCTATAGCAAAAACTAGTAAAAATCCATTCTATGAAGATTTAAACACAGAAAATGCAGTGAAAAATATTTATAAACAATTGGTGGTTAGCATCAATTCAACAGCTGTAGTTCCTGGTATGTATTACATTGGAGATTATGCAATTCAGAGTGATGAATCCTATCAAAATATTGCGATTGCATATGAATTAAAATATGAAAGTGATGTTCCTGTAATTATGACACTTGGTATGTTGGCTGCTAGAGCCGTACAAGAGGCATACGAAGTGGATCCAACATTAAGTCAACCTATTAAAGCGAAAATTGATATGGCTACAGGTTTACCGTTTACTGAATTTGATCAAGAAATCGGTAAAAAGTTTGCTGATCGATTTGCAAAAGATAATCACGATATTATTGTATATCTAGGCAAAGACAAAACAGTTAAAGTTGAACTTGATTTTCAATTTGTAAAGGTTTATCCTGAAGCGGCTCCGGTTGTATTTTCATTATGGCAAGATGCAGAAAGTACTACTAGAAAAGGGGATATATTCAAAGAATTCGAAGAGACTTATAAGTTGAAAGATGTAGATGGGGATTATTTTCAAGAGAAACGCTTGCTACATATAGATATTGGTGATGGAACGACTGAGTTCCCGATAACAGAAGGATTTATCCCTAATCAAAAGTTTAAAAAAGGAACAAAAAATGGGATTGGACACGCGATTGAAAACATTGTAGATGATTATGCAGATAAAATAAACGTTCCGGTTGTACAACGTCACAATATATCAAAGGTCCTAAAAGATAAAAAACACAAATATCATCAAGTAGCGTTACAAGTGATGCAAGATCCATTGAGTAAACAAGCACAAGAAATTATTCGTAATGCTATTAAGCAGATGCAGAATGTTCAGAATGAATTGGATGTTGTTGTAGTTTATGGCGGTGGTTCCGTTTTACTTAAAAAGCATTTATACGATGCTTTGAAACAAGTTTGTGACACAAGAGAAATCAAGCTTCTATACATTCCAGAAAAATATGCTGCTACACTATTCGTAGAAGGATTGTATAATATAATGACTAATGGGATTTTTGATCACGCTAAAGAAGAATTCCTATCCTTGCCAGTCAATAAATAAGGACTGATTAAATGGAAAAAGAAAAGAAAGCTGGAGATAATGTCATATGGCGACTTAGGCAGGATGTAAGTCAAGATGTATTAGATTTACTAAATGCACAATCAAATAAAAGTCTTATGCTTGAAGTTATATGTGAGTACGAAATTTTTAAAAATGGTATTAGAAACTTTGAGGAAGTTTTTCCAGCTAAGAGAAGCGAGAGTTGGTGGAGGAATTATCTTAACCAGGAATCCTCTAATGAGACTCAAAATCAAGGAAACATTAACCAGAGTAATCATAGATTGCAACAAACTAATCAGCGCAATTTTGAAGAGATTCAAAGTGCGGCAACAATTGAGAAGACTGTTGAAACATATGAACGTATACCTGATTCTACAAATGTATCTGTTAAACAGGATATTGTTAATCCAGCAATTAATTTAGTTGAGCAGAGTCATATAGTCAATAATAGTTCATCTAATGATAAAGATGATGTATTAGTTACAGATGGTATACGTCGGGAAGAATCTCAACATAATGAAACCGTTGAAGATACTCCACCACCTAAACCATCTTCTTTATCAGAAGAAGCTAAACCGGTTAAAGAAATAAAGAAAATAACAGATCCAAGAATTATGAATGCTTGGTAATTCTCGGCCATAAAAAACTCGATGGGGTAATCCCATCGAGTTTTTTAGTCTGTGTTCATTTCTTTTAGTTTCTCATTTAACTCTCTCAAATCATTGATGCCAAAAAACTTTAGAAATTCATCAGTAGTAACATAGC
>JAPSHM010000155.1 GCA_031179845.1 Pedobacter sp. | reverse complement strand
GGTATAAATTAATGTGGTTTGGCACCCTTGATGGATTAAATAGGTATGACGGTCATCGGTTTACGACTTACAGAAATATTCCGAAATCCGCAGGGAGCATCAGTGACAATACGATTACGGCTTTATTTGAGGATAAATCTGGTTCGATATGGATTGGCACCAGCGAAGGGCTGAACCGCTATGATAGAGCGAAGGACGAGTTTGTTCACTATGAAATGGATTATTATAATGGTTGGATCAGTAGTGATGCAATCAATTGTATTTACGAGGATCGTGCAGGCCGTTTATGGGTAGGGACCTACAAAGGGTTAAATGTTTTCGACAAAGAAAGAAAAAAGCTACTCCCTTATAATCATAATTTTAAAGACCCAAATGGTTTAACGGATAAAAGCATTACCGCCATTGTTGAGGATGACCAAAACAATATGTGGTTCGCTACTACTACCGGGCTCCACATGCTCGATATTAAAACCGGCCGTTCCGTCATCTTCGTTCACGATGAAAAAGTAGCAAGCTCTCTGTCTGACAGCTGGGTAACCAGTATGGCTAAGGATGACCTCGGTAATTTATGGATCGGAACCAAAGTGGGTGGCCTTAATCATTATCAGCACGACAAAAGTTCCTTTGAAATCTTAAACAGTCCGGCATCAGAATTTAAAGTGTCAGGAAGAAAAACGATTTACGCTCTTGCAACTTCAAATAGTAGTTTATGGGTTGGAACTGAAAATGGTTTGGTCCATCTAAATATCTTAACCGGAAAACATACTGCCCATCGCAATGATCCAGACGATATTTACAGCATCACGAGTGGATCGATCCGATCATTAATGATAGGTAATAGTGGCATATTATGGGTAGGTACTTACTCAGGGGGTGTCGATAAATACGATACAAACTTACCCCTGTTCGACATTTACCGGAGTCGTGGCACCTCGGACAAAAAAGAGTTAAGCCACAAGGTTGTGACCAGTTTTGCAGAAAGTAAGAATGGTTCAATCTGGATAGGTACTGATGGCGGAGGGCTCAACCTTTTCGACCCAATGTCGGGCAGTTTCAAACATTATCTTCATCACCCGAGGCGAAGCAACACTATTTCTACGAATTCTGTGTTGAGTCTGCTGCGTAGCAAAGATAGCGACCGGCTATGGATTGGAACCTATGGAGGAGGTTTAGACCTGCTGGATCCTGCAACGGGCAAATTCACCAACTATGCTAAAGGGAATGGTCTACGTGAATTGAGTGACGATCACATTTATGCTTTGATGGAAGACCGCAACGGAGATCTTTGGATTGGAACCAATGAGGGAGGAATTAATGTACTTGATCCGAAAACAGGTAAGATCATAAAATTCAAAGCCAATCAACCGCAGGAAGTGGGGCACAACGCTTTAGCAAATAATGTGGTTCGCACCATAATGGAAGATCGGGATGGTAAAATCTGGATTGGTACTTATGGCGGAGGAATCAGCATCTTTAATCGGGAAGATCAAAATTTTACCTATCTAAATAGTGCAAACAGTAACCTGACTAATGACATTGTATATAGTATTAAAGCGGATAGTCAGGGACAAATATGGGTAGGTACGAAAGGCGGGGGGTTGAATTTGTGGAACAGAAGATCGAAAAAATTCAGTTCCTATACGGAGAAAAATGGTTTAAACAATAATGTAATCAACAGCATCACAAAAGATAAACAAGGCTTTTTATGGTTGGGCACCAACAACGGCCTGACGAGATTCAATTACCAACAGCAAACCTTCACCTTCTATGGCCTTGGCAACGGCCTTCAAAACCGGGAGTTTTTTCTGAACTCAAGCTTTTGCAGCAGCAAAGGTGATGTGTATTTTGGTGGTGTGAATGGTTTCAACACTATTCATACATCATCCCTCAGGCACAATTCAAGGATCCCCCCGGTTGTAATTACCGATTTCCAGTTGTTCAACAAATCAGTATTGGCAGGAACCGAAAAATCACCGTTAAAAGTCTCTATTTTCGATACCCGGGAAATTGTTTTAAACCACAAACAGACCGTATTAACCTTTGAATTTGCAGCGTTAAGTTATACTGCACCTGAAAGAAATGAATATGCTTATAAATTAGAAGGGTTTGAAGACAATTGGAATTATGTTGGTAATCAGCATAAAGCGACCTATACAAATTTAGACCCCGGCACTTACAGGTTTAGAGTAAAAGCATCGAACAATGAATTGGTGTGGAACACAAAGGGCGCTACTATAGTACTCATCGTAAAGCCACCTTATTGGAAAACATGGTGGTTTAAAACAGTTGCATTGATTGCACTTTTGGCTACAATATACAGCTGGTATAAAAGTCGGGTCTACAGTATAGAACGGCAAAAAAAACTACTCGAGGAACAAGTGATCGAACGGACGAGCGAAGTGGAACGGCAGTCGTCCGTTCTCCAGCAACTGAATGAAGAACTGCAGGCACAGTCGGAAGAACTACAAGCGCAAACTGAAGAGCTGTTTGTGCAGTCTGAAGAGCTCCAAACGCTCAATCAAGGCCTAACCAATCAATCTGAAAAACTGAGATCAACCAACGAAGAGCTTCAGGAGCAACGTAGATTTGAGCAGCTGGCCCGTGCAGATGCGGAACGCGCCAATCAGGCAAAAAGCATTTTCCTGGCTACCATGAGCCATGAAATACGCACCCCTATGAATGGGGTATTGGGGATGGCCTCTTTGCTTAATGAGACCCAGCTGGACCAGGAGCAAAAGGAATATACGACAACCATCATGCAAAGTGGTGAAGCGCTATTGAATGTGATCAACGATGTCCTCGACTTCTCCAAGATTGAAGCAGGAAAAATGGAACTAGATCCACATGACTTTGATCTACGAAGTTGCATTGAGGAAGTGCTTGATGTTTTTGCAGCCAAGGCGGCCGATGATCACATCGACCTGATCTTTCAGGTTGACCATCAACTGCCCGCACAAATTGAAGGCGATGGCATGCGGCTACGACAAGTCCTGATCAATTTATTAAGTAACGCCATGAAGTTTACTCCAAAAGGTGAGATTTTTTTGGAAGTGACCCAAGTTCAAAGGACCGATGATCAGCAGATCGAGATCGAGTTTAAGATCAGGGATACTGGTATTGGAATTCCTGAACAAAAATTGAATAAATTGTTTGAAGCATTTTCGCAGCTTGATTCTTCCACCACCCGTAAATATGGTGGCACCGGTCTCGGTCTTGTCATTTGCGAACGTTTAGTTAGTTTAATGGGTGGAGAGATCAACGTATTGAGTGAACCCGGTCGCGGAAGTACCTTCACGTTTAATATTAAAGCTAAAGTTAGTCAGCATCAACAAGAAAGAACTACCCCTACTTTCCTGAACGCAATTGAAGGAAGTCGCATATTGATTGTGGAAGACAACCTGACCAATCAGCGAATTTTACGTCTTCAACTTGAGCAATGGAAATTGAAACCAGTGATCGCTACAGGCGCAGCGCAAGCATTGCTGATCTTGGCGAAAGACAGCTCTTTCGACCTGGTGATCACTGATATGCAAATGCCGGATATCGATGGTTTGGAATTGTGCAGGGAAATCAGAAATCTATATAAAGATTTACCCGTGATCTTGTTGAGTTCAATCGGCGACGAATCCAGAAAAAAATATCCAGGGCTGTTCACTGCTGTACTGACCAAGCCAGTAAAACAACAGCATTTGAGCAGGGCGATATTGCTGACCTTGCAACCCCAGCTTCAACCCGAACCGGAAATGGAAACACCAAGGCTTCTTAGCCCATCCTTTTCGAAAACCTATCCGATGAATATTTTGGTTGCTGAAGACAATCAGACCAACCAAATGGTAATCATGAAGATCTTAGACCGTTTGGGTTATTCTCCAAGCCTGGCTGCGAATGGATTTGAAGTTCTTGACATGGTGAAAGACAGCGCGTACGACCTGATCCTGATGGATGTCCAAATGCCGGGAATGGATGGATTGGAAGCGACCGGCTATATCAGAAAGCAGGCTGGGAAGCAGCCCTATATCATTGCCATGACCGCAAACGTAATGGCTGAAGACCATAACGCCTGCATCGAAGCGGGAATGGATAACTTCATCGCGAAACCTATAAAACTGGACGTATTTGTACTGATGCTGCAAAAAACTTCAGTGTTGATTGGTTAGGCATCCACTTCTGAGTAACCTATTATTCAAAATGCCAAAACAAAATCTAACTCGAAGGCGTTCAGCTAGAAAAGTCTGTTATGGTAGAAAATAAACACCTCCGGGAAGAGCAGGACAAGCCGGGTAGCGATCCGCTGTCGACTTACGACTTCGAATATTTCAGAACAAAGTTCAACCTTACTTCCGCGGAGCTCCAGGCGGCAATACATGAAGCAAAGACCAATAGTCCACTGGAATTGGAGGAGTTTCTCGCGGAAAAGTTCGGGCTTACGGAGGAAGGCGAACCAGGAACTGAATAATCCGTGACGATTATTCATTCATTTGGCACTATTTGGCTGATAATATGTTAGCTTTAGCACTTCATCCCAGGAAATTCTTCCGCAAATCAACGCCAAAAGATCTTCAATGAAAAATAATGATGCCAATGAATTAATTATTGCGAACAAAGAGATTGCTTTTCAGCAACAGGAAAAAGAGAACCGCGCGGCAGAGTTAATCATTGCCAATAAAGAGCTGCTATTTCAATATGAAGAGAAAGAAAGACGGGCCGCAGAATTAATCATTGCTAATGAAGAGTTGCTCTTTCAAAATGAAGAGAAGGAAAGACGTGCTGCTGAACTGATCATCGCCAATAAAGAACTGGCCTATCAAAATGAGGAAAAGGAAAAACGAGCGGAAGAGTTGATCGTTGCCAATCGTGAACTTAAGAAAGCGGAAGATGACATTCGTAAACTTAACGATAAATTAGAACAGAAAGTGACCGAACGTACTGCGCAACTCGAGTCGGTTAATAAAGAATTGGAATCATTTTCTTATTCCGTATCCCATGATCTACGTGCTCCAATCAGGGCAATAAACGGTTATACGCGGATCTTGGTTGAAGATTATGCCGATAAATTCGATGTCGAAGGAACAAAGGTGCTGCAATCAATTATTCACAACTCAAAAAAAATGGGTGAGTTGATCGATGATTTGCTCGCATTCTCAAAATTGGGAAGAAAGGAAGTAACCGTTTCTGAAATCAATATGACTAACCTGGTGGAGACGGTTCAACAGGATCTGATCTTCGAGGAAGGGGAAAATGTACCTGATTTTGAAATCAACCAGTTGCCCAATGCCGAAGGTGATAAATCGCTGATTAAGCAGGTATGGATTAACCTGATTTCCAATGCTGTAAAATATTCCAGGAAAAAAGTAGGTACTAAAATAGAGATCGGTGCCTATCAAAATGGCAACATCGTAACGTATTATATCAAAGACTTTGGGGCTGGATTCGACATGAAATACTATGATAAATTATTTGGTGTGTTTCAAAGGTTACATTCTCAGGAGGAGTTTGAAGGAACTGGCATAGGTCTTGCCATAGTACACAAAATAGTTCAAAGACATAGTGGAACAGTTTGGGCCGAATCTCAATTAGGCGAAGGTTCCTGTTTTTACTTTAGTCTTCTAAGCGCCACTAATAAATAAAAAGAAAAGAATGAGTTACCATAATGTTGAAATATTATTCGTTGAGGACAGCCTTGATGATGCTGCCTTAACCGTGCGCGCACTTAATAAGTGTGGTTTTACCAACAAGTTACATCATGTTATTGACGGGGCTGAAGCCCTGGACTTCATATATTGCAGAGGAAATTATATAAACAGAGCGAAAAATGATTCCCCTAAATTGATTCTTTTAGACTTAAAGATGCCAAAGGTAAATGGCATGCAGGTGTTAGAAACTCTAAAAGCTGATCCAGTTCATAAATCGATTCCTATAGTGATGTTAACCTCATCGAACGAAGGACCAGATATCGAGCGTTGTTTCGCGCTTGGTGCAAACAGTTACATCGTAAAACCGGTAGACAGTGATAATTTTTTTAATGCAATAAAAGAGATTGGTATGTATTGGATGATATTGAGTCAACCGCCTGTATAAGCAGATGGAACTGAGAATACTTATTCTGGAAGACAATGAAGCTGATGCCGACTTGCTTCATCGCGAATTGAAAAAATCTGAACTTAATTTTATCACTAAGGTTGTTCAGACACGTTTAGACTTCGAAGATGCGCTGGAAATTTTCAATCCGGACCTGATCCTGTCTGATTATTCACTACCCTCCTTCGATGCAGTTACAGCTTTCCGTATCAAACAAAACAGGAACCCGCTTATCCCCTTCATCATCGTTTCAGGGATTATTGGGGAGGAAAATGCAGTTGAATTGATCAAAGATGGCGTTACCGACTATGTTTCTAAGAATAAGTTATTCACTTTATCCACTAAAATCTCCAGGGCACTGAATGATATTCAGGCTGCAAAAGAAAAGATAATTACCGACAAAAAGCTTAAATCACTTAATCTGGAGTTGTTAAAATTGAACCAGGAACTAGAGGCACGGGTGGTAAAACGTACTAAAGCTTTGGCCGAAAGTGAAGGCCGCTTTAGAAGTATGATGGAAACCCTTCCGCAGATCTCCTGGACCAACACGGTAAAGGGTGAAGTGGTATTTTACAATCAACGATGGTATGATTATACCGGACTAACCCCTGAACAAACGAAATTGTTCGGGTTTAAGGACCTTATTCATGCGGACGACCTCAAGAATAGTTCTGCTCAGTTCATTTCAATTCTTCTTGATAAAAAAGGTGGTGAATTCCAGATTCGCATTAAACGGGCTGACGAACTTTATCGTTGGCACCTCATTAGGCTTATGCCCATTGTTGATGAAAACAGTTCGACGCTCCTCTGGGTGGGTACTGCAACGGACATACATGAACTTAAATTGCTACAGCAATACAAGGATGATTTCATTATCATTGCAAGTCATGAGATTAAAACACCAGTAACCAGCTTAAAGGCATCTCTTCAGATGTTGGACCGGATTAAGGATAATCCGAGCTCAGCAGTCTTGCCTAAGCTTATTGTACAGGCCAACAAAAGCATGGAGAAAGTCAACGTCCTGATCGAAGATCTATTGAATGCAAGTATGGCCAATCAAGGGCAGATGGATATCAGACGCCAATGCTTTAAACTCACAGAGCTGATTAAAACCTGCACTAATGATACGTATACTGACCAGGAATACCACATCACAACCGAAGGTGATATGCAAGTTGAAGTATATGCAGATATCATTAGGATTGAACAAATTGTGATCAATTTCATTAATAATGCCATCAAATATGCGCCGGAATCAAAGGAAATTACAATTAACGTAGAAAAAGTAGCGGAAATGGTGAAGGTTTCTGTGTCGGACAAAGGAAAAGGAATTCAGCCAGAGAAAATTCGCTATTTATTTGATCGTTTTTACCGGGTAGAGAATTCAAGTCAGTATAGTGGCTTGGGGTTAGGGCTTTACATTTGTGCAGAGATCATTAAAAAACACAGCGGGCAAATTGGAGCGGAAAGCGAATTGAACAAGGGCAGTACTTTCTGGTTTACGATCCCTTTTTGTTAATCAATATTATTTTGCGGATAACCTCACCTCACCACTAATCCTCAGTGGGTATTTCCAGCTGGAATGCTGAAAAAAATTACTTAAACATTTAATGTTCGGCCTTTGTTGATTATGCATCATTAACTATAAAAGACAAAGCAATGGCAACAACCGAAAAAAAAGGCGTAAGAACCGCAGCAAAATCGTCGAGTGTATCGCTGGACAAAAAGCCGAAATCCAGTAAAATGGATAATTCAGAGTTCCGCGAACTATTTGTGGAAGAACTGAAAGACATTTACTGGGCGGAGAAACATTTGGTGAAGGCACTACCAAAGATGAAAAAAGCCGCTACCAGTTCGGAATTGGCCGCCGCTTTTGAAAAACATGCTGAAGAGACTGAAACCCATGTTGCTACCCTTGACCAGGTATTTATGTTACTAGATGAGAAAGCACGCGCCAAAAAATGCGATGCAATGGAAGGCTTACTTAAAGAAGCTGAACATATCATTGAGAACACAGATGCAGGTACGCTTGTTCGTGACGCTGGTTTAATCCTTGCCGCGCAGAAAGTTGAACATTACGAAATAGCCACCTATGGTACACTTGTGGTGTTTGCCAGAACGATGGGCCACAGCGAAGTTGCAGATCTTCTTCAGTACACTCTTGCCAATGAAAAAGAAACCGATGCAGCTTTGACTGAAGTTGCTGAGAGTTTCATCAATGAGCAGGCCGCATCAGAATAATTAGGTACCAATGCTGTCTCACAGCTACCTGTTTATGGCCTGCGGCAAGCATAAACAGGTAGCCAGCGTGTAGACGATTTTCCCCGACTCATCATCGTGAACATTTTCTTATTTTTTTTTGGCAGACTGACATAGGGTTGTCACTAACATTGGCTTTATTTGTAAGAAAATAAACAGCTATGTCAGACCTCCAAACCATCAACACACGAAACCTGATCCAGGATTTTTTTCAAGCTATGGCTACCCGTGATTTAGAAACCTTACTCAGTTTTTTCAGTGAGGAAGTAGATTGGGAAGTTCCAGGCAATGAAGAACTTGCTCCCTGGCTTGGGAAACGTGGCAACAAGGAAGAGATCCAAGCGTTCTTTGAATTGCTCTGGCAAAATATCGAACCCATCAGCGGGCAAATTGAGCACATCCTTGCAGACGGAAATTTCGGCGTTGCCACCGGACGGTTTAGTTCAAAAATGCTCCGGTCGGGACAAATCTATTCTTCGATCTTTTCAACACATTTTACGTTAACCGACGGTAAAATCACCCACTACCGGTTATTGGAAGATAGCTATGCATTGGTAGAAGCACTTTGCCTGCCTATCTAATAATTTGTCCGGAAAAAATACGGCAATACTT
>JAPSHM010000154.1 GCA_031179845.1 Pedobacter sp. | reverse complement strand
TGGTGGAACACCGCGTCGCCGTCTGGAAAGACGTCGTGGATCGGATTGTGGTGTTCTATTTCAAAGTCAAATATCGCATCTGGTTTTCGCTCCCCTTGTTGATTCAATCTGTCGAGCCCTGTAACTTGGATCCACTGCTTCCCGTTGAGTGGCTTCCGATTGGCATCCAGCTTTTCACCTTCTTGTATGAGTGGTTTTTCAACGCCTGTTTTTTCATCTATCCTGAAAATATCCAGTTTAAAATTCTGCTGGCTGATTTGGTAACCTCCAATTGAATAAATATTTTTCATCATCAAATCCCAGGTTGGCAGATTGGTTTTGATGGTTTCATTTTTTAACAACTTAGTGTAAAGCAGTTTTGGTTCAACGGGATCAAATGGAACATCTGTGGAAAATTCACCTACCTGATATTCCACACCGTTATAGGTATACCGGAAGGCAACTGCCAGGACTTCGTCACTATTTAATGCATTGTTCAATGATATATAGCCCAACTGAGGATGAAAGCTATATTCCCTGTCGGCAAGCTTCCGGGCATAAGTTAGTTTAGCATAATTATCCGTGCCTCCATTTGCTGCAAAGAAAGAAGCTATATCATTTGAATTGGTTAACCTGGCGTTCTGCGGGATCCTGGTTAAAAGGTCATTTGAATTTCTTGGAAATACTGGATTGGTAAAACCAGAGGGGAGTACGGAGGCTCCTCCTGCAATACCAGTGTTGTAAGGCTGATTTTCCCCCAAATCAATAAAACCAAGCACATCTCTTGAATCCTGTGTACTGCCTGCTTTATTTGTGATCCAAACTTCAATTTTGGTAATCAGCACTCCTGAAGTGATGGTTGGCGGATTAGATTGCGATTTATTGTAATTATTTCTAAAATATTGCGCCAGGAAATAGTGCTTGTTTGCTTCATAATTATCTGCACTGAGCCTGAATTCATTTTGCTGAGCGCCATTATTAATCTGAATCTGTCTCGACTGCGATTTTTGCTGAGTAAAAACGGTACTCACATTCAATCGACCAAACTTCAGTTGGGTCTTTACTCCAAACAATGCCTGAGTACCATTTATGAGTGTCGTAGTTAACGGTAAACTTACGTTACCGGCCTCAATTTTCTGAATGATATCGTCTTCACCTCCAGTATAATCAAGTTTAATCTGATTTTCAAAATCGAACTGAGCTTCAGTATTGTAGTTCATGTTGATTTTTAGCTTCGTACCGATATTACCGATCACATCCATTTGGATACGTTGGTTGAAATCAAAGTTACCCTGCACGCGTTGGCGCTCGTTAAACATCGGATTTTCGTTTTTATTGATCCTTCCTAAAAAGGTAAGTTCAGCTTCACCACGTGGTTGAATATCGATGGTTGTGCCACCAAATATCCGTTCAAATGCTTTACTGTTAATGTTTACGCTGGGAATGATACCGGTTTCCCTGACTTCACGTACTTCTTCATCCGAAAGTACACGCCAGTTGTCTCGCTTGATCTCACTGTTCACTAACTTCATGTATTCCTTTACTGTCAGATATTGCACCGGACCAAAAGGTTTGTCTCCGACTAATTCCTGAATGACATACCTTTTATTCACCGCATCGTATTCAACTTTTCGCTGAACATTGTCTGGCAAAGGGAAAAAGGGTGATGATATTGATTTAATACCAAGTCGTTGCTTCTCTTTGAGACCGAACGAATTTTTTAGCGTGTCTGATGTGGTTCTTCCGCGTGAGATTTGCGAAAAAGCTTGATCTCCGCCCAACAAGAGCATAAGCAAGAGAAATAGCGTTAATAAAGTTTTCAAGGGCGATTTTTATAAATTCTTCAATGCTATTTTAATCATTTGTTCAAGAGACAAATCCTGTCCACCACCTTTTACCGCATTGTCTATTGCTTTTTCAGAAGCAGGTTTAGCAAAGCCCAGCATCATTAATGCAGACAGTGCTTCCTCTCTTACTGTATTATTTAAAGGGGCAAGGATCAACGATCCTGTGCCTTCTTTCTTCAATTTATCTTGTAATTCAAGTACCAATCGTTGAGCAGATTTAACTCCAATGCCTTTAATTCTTTGGATTAACGTTAAATCTGCATTTACTATAGCCGTCTGAATTTCTATGGGCGTGATGGATGATAACATCATCCTCCCTGTATTCGGCCCGATCCCAGACACCGATATTAGATGTAAAAAAAGCCTTCGCTCCCCTTCATCGGCAAATCCGTAAAGCGTATGCGCGTCTTCTTTTATGTGCAGCCAGGTATAAATTTTGCATCTTTCGTTGTCTACAAGGCTGCTATATGTATTTAATGAGATATTGAGGTGATAGCCAATTCCTCCGGTCTCGACTACAATGTATGTAGGACACTTAAATACTAGTTTACCGTCAATATACTCAAACATAGTTTATTTTTTAGCTATTCGTTTTAACAATCCGCTCTTTTTAGCCTTAGCTTCCTGCTCTTTGCCTTGAACATCTAAAACCGCAAGAGTGATCATATTGACTATTTCTCTTACTGAACTTCCAAGTTGGACAATATGGACTGGCTTGTTTAATCCAAGCAAAATCGGCCCAATTGCTTCTGCCTCACCTAGTTCCTGTAACAATTTATAAGCGATATTGCCCGATTCAAGATTTGGAAATATTAGCGTATTTGCAGGACCATCTACTAGTCTACTGAAAGGGAAGTTGTCTTTTAGCAGCGCATTATTGATGGCAAAATTACCTTGCATTTCGCCGTCTACTACAATGTTGGGATGCTGCTCATGCAAAATTGTGACAGCTTTTCGTACTTTCTCAGGGATTACACCTTCATTAGATCCGAAATTTGAATAGGAGAGCAATGCAATACGTGGCTGAATATTGAATTTACTGACAGAACGTTCAAGCAGCAAAGTAAGGTCTACCAGTTCTTCGGCTGTAGGATCAACATTCACTGTCGTATCACCAAAAAACACCGGCCCTTTTTTGGTCATCATCATGTACATACCTGCAACCCTGTTTACACCAGGAGCAGTACCTATCACTTGTAAAGCGGGCTTAATAGTCGAAACATAATTTCTCGTCAAACCCGATATCATGGCGTCAGCTTCACCGAACTCAACCATCGAAGCGCCAAAGTAATTTCGGTCACGCATTAACTTAGTAGCCTCAAATAAGGTGAGCCCTTTTCGTTGCCTTTTTTCGTACAAGAACTTCCCATATTTTTGCATCAGAACAGGTTCCTTGAAAGGGTCTATAATTGTCACTCCTTCCAATTCAAGTGCACTTTCTGCAATTATTTTTTCAATAACCTCGCGATTTCCAAGTAAAATCGGGATGGCGATATTGTCATCTTTAACAATTTGAGCGGCTTTCAAAACCTTATAGTGGTCGGCCTCGGCGAAAACAACACGTTTTGGGTCAGATTTGGCTTTATTCGTTATAGCACGCATAATAGCGTCATCCATTCCAAGTCTTTGCTTCAATTCTTCTTCATAGGCATCCCAATCGGTAATTATCTTACGGGCAACACCAGATTCAATCGCAGCTTTAGCAACTGCACTCGACACGTTGGTCATTAGCCTTACATCCATTGGTTTCGGAATAATATATTCCTTGCCAAACTTGATGTTTTTTTCGTTGTACGCCATATTCACTGCTTCTGGAACAGACTTTTTAGCCAGTTCAGCAATTGCCTTCACAGCTGCAACCTTCATCTCTTCATTTATAGCAGTGGCCCTCACATCCAAGGCTCCCCTAAAAATGTAGGGAAATCCAAGAACGTTATTTACTTGATTTGGATAATCAGAACGGCCGGTGGCCATAATAATATCTTTGCGAGATCTGATGGCGACCTCATAGGCGATTTCTGGGTTAGGATTCGACATAGCAAACACTATAGGATTTTTAGCCATCGATTTCAACATATCCTCTGTGACGCAATCTGCCGAAGATAAGCCGATGAAGACATCGGAATCCTTCATCGCCTCTGCAAGCGTTTTCAAATCTCTGGAAGTAGCGAATTCTGATTTTATGGCATCCAGGTTATCTCTGTCATTTCTAATCACGCCGGAACGGTCGCACATCACAAGATTTTCTCTTTTAGCACCCAAGGAAACATATAATCTGGAGCAGGAAATTGCTGCAGCGCCTGCGCCGTTCACAACAATTTTTATCTTATCCATCTTCTTTTTTTGCAGTTCGCAAGCATTTATTAAAGCGGCAGCAGAAATGATCGCAGTGCCATGCTGATCGTCGTGCATTACTGGAATGTTCATTTCCTCTTTCAAACGACGTTCAATCTCGAAGCACTCAGGCGCTTTTATATCTTCTAGATTCACTCCACCAAAAGTGGGTTCAAGTGCTTTCACAATCTTAACAAAGTCATCCACGTTTGTCGTGTCCAGCTCCAAATCAAAGACATCTATGTCAGCAAAAATTTTAAAGAGCAAGCCCTTGCCTTCCATCACTGGTTTACCTGCTTCCGGACCAATATTTCCCAAACCCAGGACGGCAGTTCCGTTGCTTATTACAGCTACAAGATTACCTTTAGCTGTATACTTATAAACGTCCTCTTTATTCTCCGCAATTTTCAAACAAGGCTCTGCAACGCCTGGTGAATATGCTAGTGCTAAATCTCTCTGGGAATTCGTTGGTTTAGTAGGAATGACCTGAATTTTTCCGGGCCGTCCTTGCGAGTGGTAATCTAATGCATCTTGCTTCCTATTTATCTTACTCATAGAATGATCTTATATGTAAGAAGCCAAAGTTACAATTCTTTTGATTGTCATAATTAAAAAACAATACTTAAAATTTATCTCTGAGAAAGCTAAAAAGTGGGACATCATTAACTTCTGATTGGATCTACAACATCCTTGCTATCAACATGGTGATAGATTTTCAAACGCTGTCCTGGCAAGATCGAAGAACTTTTCAAGTTGTTCCAAACCTTCAGATCCTGTACTTCCACATTATATTTATCAGCAATGACACTGAGGTTCTGCCCGGTTTTTACTTTATGATAAAATATGGACGGTTTATTTGCTTCGACAATTTCGTGTACTCCACTACCTTTATTTGATGCCAATACGACTTGTTTTTTGGTATTTGCTTCATCGTTCAGTAAATTGTAAACCTGTGTAAAACTAGCCAGATTTACTTTGGGGAGGATAACACATTTTGGTGACTCTTCAGTTCCATTTACTATCTTTTTCTTAAATGATGGATTTAAGTTCGACAGTTGATCAAGATCTATATTTAAAGCTCCTGCCAATGATGCCAAAGACACAGTGCGGTTCACCTGAATAATATCTGTATTCTGAAGAAACGTTGATTTCTGAGCTTTAATTTCGTGATCGCTCGAGTAATTCATTACGTAGACGGCAGCAATGAATGCAGGTACGTAATTGCGTGTCTCCATCGGAAGATATTTCCTGATCTCCCAAAAATCGCGGGAATCCGCTTTGGCAATGGCACGATTCACATTTCCCCTTCCACAGTTATAGGCTGCAAGTGCTAATAACCAGTCACCCAGCTCGTCATAGGCATCTTTAAAATAGGCAGCCGCGGCATTGCTTGCCTGCAACGGATCTTTACGTTCATCGACGTAACTATTAATGCTCAATCCGTAACCTTTTGCTGTTGCAAACATAAACTGCCATAGACCTGTAGCTCCAACTCTAGATACAGCATGGGGATTCATAGAAGATTCAATAATGGGAAGGTATTTAATTTCCTCAGGAATATCCTGGCTTTTAAGTGCCGCTTCGAAAATTGGGAAATAATATTCGGAAAGACCGAGCATCTTTCCCATCATTTCCTTGCGACCAGCATAAATATCTATGTATTTTTGAACATGTTCATTATACGTTAGCGGCACCATTTTTTGAATAGATTCCAGTCTTACTTGATATTTATGATCGTAGTTAGGGAAAACTGGTATTTCATTGGCAACAGGGACATAAGTTGTGTCAATGATTGACAGCATCTTTTGCTGTTGTGCTAATGTTGAAAAGCCGGTTAAAGCTAAGACGCAAACGGATGCAAGGTATACTTTCATCTTCATAGGCATATTATTTCCTTTTTATCGGTTAATAAATTCTATTTCAGGCTGTAATAAAGTAGGTTGGTTTAGTTTGCCTGGTTGGTAATTGACCTTACATTTCCTTTTTCTAAAAAAGAGTGGGCTAAGGATAATAGATCCTGCTCCCCAAAATGATGGGCCATCAATTGTACACTTAACGGTAAACCATCATTATTATTGCCCAAAGGAACAGCAATTGCTGGTATACCTGTTAAAGAGGCTAAAACAGTAAAAATATCTGCCATATACATCACCAGTGGATCAGTTATATTTTCACCAATGTTGAATGCTGGCGTGGGCGTCACCGGGCTGATTACCACATCAAAATCACTCAGCATTTTTTCCATTCTTTCTCTAATCAGCCGTCTAACCTGCTGTGCTTTTTGATAATAGGCATCGTAGTAACCTGCGCTTAACACAAATGTACCCAGCAATATCCGGCGTTTTACTTCTTCGCCAAAACCTTCCGCCCTTGATGATTTATACAGCTCATTTAAATTTGACGCTTCCAGATTGCGATGTCCGTAATGAACACCATCATATCGAGATAAATTGGAAGATGCCTCTGCAGTGGTGAGGACATAATATGCCGGCACCAAATAATCCAATAAGTCAAAAGAAACGTATTCAACGGAATGTCCTAATGCCTTTAAATCCTCAACGGATTTTAAGATTGCATTTTTTATATTGGGGTCTAGCGCCTCGCTTTCCATAGTTTCTTTCAAAACAGCGATTTTCCTGGGCCTACAAACTTCAAGACTGGTTGAAAAATCAGGCACAGCATGTTTGGAAACTGTACTATCATGTTCATCTGCTCCTGCCAGCACTTCCAGTAAAATGGCCGCATCACTTACAGAAGATGTGATGGTCCCAACCTGATCAAATGACGAAGCGTAGGCAATCACTCCATATCTTGATATCCTTCCATAAGTAGGCTTTAAACCTATACATCCACAAAAAGCAGCAGGCTGCCTGACTGAACCTCCGGTATCTGTGCCTAAAGCTGAAAGGCATAAATCGGCTTGTACGGCAACGGCGGAACCTCCTGACGAACCACCGGCTACCTTCTCCGGATTGGCTGCGTTTTTCACTACACCAAAGTGAGAGGTCTCATTAGACCCACCCATAGCAAACTCATCACAATTAAGTCTGCCAATTATAACTGCGTCTTCACTAAGAAGCCGGTTTACAACAGTAGCTGAATAGGGTGAAATAAAACCCTTAAGCATTTTAGAGGACGCCGAAACCACATGATCTTTGTAGCATATATTGTCTTTTATGCCGATCACCATCCCTGCCAATCTACCGGCAGTTCCAGCTTCTATTTTTTTCTGAACAAGTCTAGCTTGTTCCGTTGCAGAACTAAAAAACACCTCATTAAATGCATTGAGGTGTTTATGTAGCTCTATTTGCTCAAGATAATGGCCGAGTAATTCCGGCAAACTGAGCTTGTTCTGCTCAATAAGGATCTGTATCTCTGTTAAGGAGGTATACTTCTTCAAAATTTAGGAATGCATTAGATGAGATGAAAAACTCGGGTCTGCGAATTATAACGGCTTGTTAGAATTGCCGGGATGCTGTTCAACCGCATCATCGTTACCATCTTTACCGTCTTTAAATTCTTTTATCCCTTTTCCAAGGCCACGCATCAATTCAGGAATTTTTTTCCCTCCAAACAGTAGTAATACAATTACTACTATGATGGCAATCTCTCCGCCGCCTAATCCAAATGCTAATATTGTTGTCTCAAACATGATATTTTAATTAAAGTTTTTTGTCTGTTTCTATATTTGTGTTCTTGTTATGATCAGCCTGCTCAACGTTTTGAACTTGATCAACAGTTTCCGCGGTTACGCTGGCTCCAGTGTTAATTGCCGCCAGCTCATCAGAATTTTCTAATGCCTGTTGATGTGAATCTTCGGTTGCAGTTTGACCTTCAGATTTGTAATCGTAAGGGTGATGCCTGCTATTATCATCATCATTGATCGCAGATTTAAAATCGTTGATTTCGTCGGTAATGCCAACGGAATTTATATTTCTATGAATCTCACGTTTAACACCTTCTGAAGCATCTTTGAAGTCCCTCAAACCTTTTCCAAGTCCACGTGCCAGTTCAGGCAATTTTTTACCTCCAAATAACAAAAGTACCACAGCAAGAATTAACATAATCTCACCACTGCCCATATTGAAGATCTCCGCTATCGTCCCTGTATACATCCTAATCTCATTTTTAACTACTTATTACAAATATAATCATTTAATCCTAATGTTTATTTAGCGATCCAGGCTGCTGGATTTTGTGCTACAGCACCTCTGTAAATCTGAAATTGCAGTTCAGGCATATCTCCCGATGAAGCTACTGTTCCAATACTTTGCTTTGTGGTAACATTATCACCTGCGTTAACGCTTACGGACCGTAGGTTTTGATAAACAGTGAAGAATTGGCCATGCTTGATCAATACATAGTATCGTCCAAGCGCATTTCCGACTTTACTCACCGTCCCATTGAATATGGCTCTTACTGCAGCGCCTTCTGCAGTCTGGATTGTAACACCTGCATTAGTGTAACTTGCCTGCCCTTCTTTATGTTTTCCGAAGCTTTCAGTGATTGAACCAGCAGTAACCGGCCAGGGTAAGGAACCCCGGTTACTTTCAAAAGCAGCCGACAAGCGGGCTGCTTCGGGCGTTGCTGCCAAATACCCACTTCTATTTGCTTTAGGTTTCTCTACTGGATCGGGAGCCGGAGGTGCAGGTTTGTTTTCTGCCTTTGCTTTTGCAGCAGCCGCGGCGGCAGCGGCTTTCGCTTTTGCGGCAGCAACCCTCGCTGCCTCTTCAGCACGTTTGCGCTCCAATTCAATTTCACGTACAATTGCCGCACGTATGCTCCTGTCTAACTTTGC
>JAPSHM010000153.1:6056-8982 GCA_031179845.1 Pedobacter sp. | reverse complement strand
GGGTCATCCCAGGTCTGGCCGGCTTCAATGCCCTTTCACCAGGATTGGTCATGGGAATCATGATCATCCCCTACATCACATCGCTGAGCGAAGATGCACTGAGGGCCGTACCGAGGTCCTTACGGGAAGCCTCTTATGGATTGGGTGCCAACCGATTTCAGACTTCATTTAAAGTAATTGTACCCGCGGCCAACTCCGGTATCATTGTATCGGTGATCCTGGCAATTTCCAGAGCACTTGGTGAAACCATGATCGTTGCAATTGCTGCCGGGCAACAACCGAAACTCACCTTCAATCCGCTGGAATCAGTAGAAACGATCACCACCTATATCGTCCAGGTCAGCATGGGAGATGTACCACAGGATTCACTGGAATACCGCACCATATTTGCCGCCGGCATTACCTTATTTGTATTCACCTTCCTGCTCAACAACATCAGTTTCTGGATCAGGAAAAAATATCAGCAGCGCTATGAATAAGAAAAGATTTTTTAACCCGGACATTCAGGATAAAGTATTTAAAGTGTTTGCAATCTGCTGTACCAGTTTGGGTTTGCTGACCTTAGTTGTACTGTTGATAGATATTACCATCAAAGGGATCAGGCGCATCAATTGGTCCTTTTTCTTCAGCCTACCCTCCAGACATGCCGATGAATCCGGAATTTATACCGCGTTGGCGGGAATGGTCAGCTTGCTCGTCATCACGCTCCTCATCGCCCTGCCAATTGGCATATTATCTGGCATTTACCTTCAGGAATATGGTAAAAAGAACAGATTTGCAAGACTCATAGAGATCAACATATCCAATCTGGCCGGCGTACCCTCTGTAATTTATGGGATCCTGGGCTTACAGCTGTTTGTGAGAACTGCGGGTCTGGGCAATAGCATCCTTTCCGGAGCGCTTACCCTGGCTTTGCTGATCATGCCAATCATCATTGTTTCTACCCGGGAAGCCGTAAAGGCGGTGCCGGACTCGCTAAGGGAAGCTGCATTCGGACTTGGGGCAACCAAATGGCAGACCATCCAAAGGGTCGTGTTGCCGGCATCTTTCGGAGGGATCCTGACGGGAATTATACTTTCCACCTCCAGGGCGATCGGGGAAACTGCGCCATTGATCGTAGTAGGCGCCCTGGCTTATGTTCCCTTTATTCCTGAAGGTCCGATGGATCAATATACCTCCCTTCCCATACAGGTCTTCAACTGGACATCCCGCCCACAGCAAGGCTTTGTGGTCAATGCCGCGGCAGGCATCATCGTTCTGTTACTATTTACCTTTATACTCAACGGCACTGCAATTTATCTCAGAAACAAATGGTACAAAAAAATAGCAGCTTAATGGACAGCAATTATGGAACGTACAAGCTCAGGACCAGGCACCTGAACCTGTTCTATAGTACAAAGCAGGCGCTGAAAGATATTACTATCAACATCTCACCCAATACGGTAACGGCTTTTATCGGTCCCTCAGGTTGTGGAAAGTCAACCTTCCTCAGGTGTTTCAATAGAATGAACGATCTGATCGAAGGCGTAACGATCGATGGCGAAGTGCTGATCGATGACGTCGACATCTATAAGAACATGGTGGATGTCCATGAGTACAGGAAGAAAGTTGGAATGGTCTTTCAGAAACCCAACCCTTTCCCTAAATCAATATTTGAGAATGTAGCTTTTGGCCTCCGGATCAATGGAGAAAGGTCAAAAACTGTTTTAGAAGAAAGTGTGGAAGCCGCGCTGAAACAGGCGGCCCTTTGGGAAGAAGTAAAAGACAGCTTAAATAAGTCGGCCCTGGCCCTTTCCGGCGGACAACAACAGCGGCTCTGCATTGCCCGCGCCATTGCTGTGAAACCATCTGTTCTTCTGATGGATGAGCCTGCTTCCGCTTTAGACCCCATATCGACCGCAAAAATTGAAGAGCTCATCTATCAGCTAAAACACAGTTTTACCATCGTCATCGTAACCCACAACATGCAGCAGGCAGCAAGGGTGAGCGACAAAACGGCCTTCTTTTTCATGGGAGAGCTCATAGAATTTGATAAGACAGATAAGATATTCACCAATCCCAGTGAGGATGCGACACAAAATTACATCACCGGTAGGTTTGGATAGTTATTAATAAAATTAAGGTTATGACACAGCTAACACTAGAACTTACCAAACTAAGGACAGACATCACCGAAATGTGGAACCTGGTTGCCTCGCAGCTTTATAAGTCTTTGTATTCCCTAAAGACCTTCGATAAGGACCTTTCCCGCGAGGTCGTTTCGAATGAAAAAAGGGTGAACTCCATGGAGCTGAATATCGATAGGGATTGTGAGAACATCTTTGCGCTGTTCAACCCGGTGGCCATCGACCTCAGGTTTGTACTGGCCATTCTAAAAATCAACAATAACCTGGAAAGAATCGGTGACATCGCCGAAGGGATCAGTAAATTTATCATTATTGAAAAGGAACCCTTTGATCCACCATTGCTTCAGAAAACGAATTTTCTGACTATGTTTGAAGCCGCCATACAGATCGTGGAAGATGCGCTGACTTCCTTCAACAAGGAAGACACTAAGCTGGCCAGAAGCATCTTTAAACAGGATGAGATGCTGGATGAGATCAATGCGGAAGCGAACCAGATCATTTCCGACTATATCCGCGCCAATCCTGACAAAACCGAACAGGCATTGAACGTGCTTTCCATCATCCGCCGATTGGAACGTGTGGGTGATCAAACCAAGAACATAGCTGAAGAGATCATTTTTTACCTTGAAGCGAAAGTACTTAAGCATAAATAGTTAATCCATTACCACAAATAGCTAAACCTCAACAAAAGAAGTTAAACCTAAACACAAGTAGTTAAACCTTAAAAATTTAAATAACAAACAAACCCTAGAAATGAAAATTGCATTATTCTCAGACATTCATGCCAATCTACCAGCATT
>JAPSHM010000153.1:0-6046 GCA_031179845.1 Pedobacter sp. | reverse complement strand
CTGGCCAAATGAAGTGATAGATGAAATCCGCCGGAGAGGCATTCCTACCATTACGGGAAATTACGACCTGGGCATCGGCCAATCTGGCGATGACTGTGGATGTGCTTACAAAACAGATGAGGAGAAAGCTATGGGTAAAGTGTCTATTTCCTACACCAACGAGGTGATCAAAGACGAGCAACGTGCTTACCTGAGGACACTTCCTGCGCATATCCGACTGGAATACCAATTGAACCAGGAAAAATTTAACATCCTGTTTGTGCATGGGAGTCCGCGGAAAGTGAATGAATATCTTTTTGAAGACCGTGAGGAAAAAAGCATGCTCAGGATCATGGAGCAGGCAAATGCAGACATCATGTGTTTCGGACATACGCATCAACCCTATCACCGGATCCTAAACGCTGGTATTGACGGTGCAGACCATTTCAGACATGCCATCAATATCGGATCCGTAGGCAAACCAAAGGATAAGGATCCAAGAGGTGGTTATGTGATCCTGACCATCAATCCGGAAAGCAGCATCAGCAACAAAGACAGCATTCAGGTGGAGTTTATACGCTTTGAATATGATGTGGAGCTGGCGGCCAAAGCGGTAGAGGATAGTCCACTTCCAAATGCTTTTGCAGACATGCTAAGAAACGGTTAAGTTGTTGCTGATTGCTTCCCAGCTCCGACACTTCTGCACAGGTGTTAAAACAAAACGGCCCGGTTTGAAGTTATTTAGTAGAATCACAAAAATCAACGCATAGCATAAATCAACGCATAGCATATGGCACAACTGGACGTACAACCTAAAAAGAAAAGTCACCTGGTAAAGATTATAGTTGTCCTGGTGATGATTGCGCTATTGTTCAGTCTGTACAAGGGCTGCTTTGAAACCGCACCCAATGCTAGTATTCCCGTTGAAGACACAGTGAACTAAGCTTAATTACACCTTAAAATTATGGAACCCAATCAGCAACACAAGACAGTTAACCTCGAAGAGTTGAGCAAAAGCGACTTTGAAATTGCAGGAAATCAGCCGGACATCTTGGGATGGGAAGTGGTAGACAGCGAAGGCAATGAGATTGGTGAAGTTCAGGACCTGATCTTCGACCGTCAGGAAGGTAAAGTACGCTATATCGTAGCAGATATTGACACTGACCAGGAAAACCACACCGGATACATTCTGATCCCAATTGGGATTGTGACGCTTGATGATGATGAGGATGAAGTAATTGTACCGCAGAAACACACCGAAGCGCTTTTTAGTTTACCTCCGTATGAAAAAGGCAAGACGATCTCCCCTGTTGAAGAGTTGGCGATCAGGTATGCCTTCCTGGGAGAAGGCTCTTTGCCAAAAGCAGAGGCCGTGGTTTATGAGCAGCATCCTGATCCGGAAAGCTTTTATACACACGACCATTTCAGCGATAAGAATTTCAGACGCAGTCGGGATTATATGCAAACTGAGAACGGTACGCAAAGGGTAGATTATGCGCAAATAGACGATACGCGATTGTTAGACGACACACCAGGTAGGAATTATAAATATGGATTGCATGGACATTTGAAGGCAAAGACCGGACAAGGCCGGGAACTGTCCAAATTGCTGATGGAGGCGAGTGAATTGGTTGCCAGACGCAAGGGGTGTATTTTCTATTTGGTTAGTATAGAGCCGGGTAACCCTGACCTGATCTGGGTTACCGAAGCCTGGGATTCGAAAGAAGACCACGACAACTCGATCAGTGATCCTGCGGCAATGGAATTGATCAACAGGGCTATTCCACTGATGGAAGCCCTTCCAGCCAAAGGCCAGGAGTTGATGGTGATTGGCGGACATGGGATCATATGGAAATAAGGGTTAATCAGGTGCTGCTTCCAGCACCTGATTATCCATTGAGAACTGATCGTTTACTTGATTTCAATTTGTCTGCTGGGCGTTTTCGATTCTTCCATTTTCTCGACAGCAATCCTCAAGACGCCATCGTTGTATTCCGCTTCGATGTGTTCGTCATTGATTGAATCAGGTAGGGCAAACGAACGCACAAATGAGCTATAACTGTATTCCCGTTTGTTATACTTCTTATCACTTTCAGTTTGCTCAGTTTTCTTTTCGGCAGATATGGTCAACACATTTTCGGTCAAATCAACTTTGAAATCTTCTTTTTTTAGTCCGGGTGCAGCCAGCTCAATATGATATTCAGTATCCGTTTCCGAAACGTTCACAGCTGGGACGCGTGATATCATTCGGTCTGACATAAAAGTGTCATTGAAAACACTTTCAAAAACGTCATTAAACCCTCTGCTTAGGTCCCTGTTTCTACCTTCTTTGAATTTTACCAGTGTCATAAGTTTATCCTCCATTAATTTTTATTGTTCCGGCGTATCCCGGTTATTCTGTCAACAACCCACACAAAGACAAGTTTGTCATATTTACAAATCGTCAAAGAACATGTGAACCAGAAAACCAGTCGTGCAGCCTGCAATCGCTGAAAACCTGACATCCTTTGCTGTCAACTTTTCAATGTGGATGAAAAAATTTCAGAAATTTTTCAAAGAAAACACTATAGAAAGCCAATGGTAAGTTTGGCATTCATCTTGTACCACCTCTATCGAATAATTTTTCTAATTAATGAGTTAAAATTCAATGAAAAGGAGGATTTTTTATGTCACTGATTAAATTTAAAAATGGCCCAACTGGTAATGCTTTAAGTTCTGGATTGACCGATATTTTTGAGTCTATGTTCAATGATTCATTTATATCCGACAGAATGATTTCTCGTGTCCCAGCGGTCAACGTTGCGGAGACTGAAAACCATTACCACATCGAGATGGCTGCACCCGGTTTGCACAAAGAAGATTTCAAGATTAATTTGGACAAAAATCTGTTGACTGTTTCTGTTGAGCGACAAATGCAACAAGAACAGGAAAATAAACAGTACAGCAAACGGGAATATGCTTACAATTCGTTTGTGCGCTCATTTGCGTTACCTGACTCCGCAGATGATGCACACATCGAAGCCACTTATTCCGATGGAATATTGAATATTGCTGTTGCCAAAAAAGAAGAAGCGAGACGCCAGGTTCGTCAGATCGAAATCAAATAAGCTCAGCACATTCAATAGGAGTTGAATAAACTCGTTAAGCGAGTCAGCACATCCGAAAGCGGGTATGATCTAGTTACTGATCCTACCCGCTTTTGTTTCTTCGGCCTGGTATTGGTCGGATGTTCCCTAATGCAGTTACTTCCTAAGTACTGGTCCCTTACTACTCTGGTACTGCTTTGCTACTACTCTACTAGTAGCAGAGCAGTACCAGAGTAGTAGCAAAGCAGTACCAGAGCAGTACCTGCAATAAGCCGTAGTGCAGGAGCTCCTAAGTGGCTATCGAATAAAAACAATATTTAATGGAATCACGATAAAACTTTTCAGCTTTGAAATGAGTTATCTTGGTATGAAGTCCTCACTAAAAAGAATTGTTATTGTAGGCGGTGGTTTTGCTGGTATAAATTTAGCTAAAAGATTGGCAAATTGCGATCCTTACCTCGTTACGCTGGTTGATAAGAACAACTATCATTTCTTTCCGCCCCTGCTGTACCAGGTTTCCACTGCGTTTATTGAAGCTTCAAACATCAGTTATCCGTTTCGCCGGATGTTCCAGGGGAAGCGCAACCTTAGCTTTTACATGGGGCAGTTGTTACACATCAACTTGGCAGACAACACCATTGACACCGAGAATGGAACGCTTTCATACGATTATCTCGTACTCGCCATGGGTACGGAGACAAATTATTTCGGAATGGAAAACGTAAAGCGGCTGGCCATGCCAATGAAGTCAATTGATGATGCACTGCAACTCCGTAACCATGTATTGCTGCGACTGGAAGAAGCCGCGCGCTCAAGGGATGTCAGGGAAAAAGAAAAACTGAGAAATATTGTCATTGCTGGTGGCGGACCAACGGGTGTGGAGATTGCAGGTATGCTGGCAGAAATGGGCAGCCACATCATCAGTAAAGACTATCCGACTGCCAGACGAGGTATCGGTAAAATTTACCTGATTGATGCTTCTGGCACCTTGCTGGCCCCAATGAGTAAAAAATCACAGGAAGAGGCTTATAAGGTTTTGCGCGATCTGGGTGTCACCATTGTACTCAATACTTCTGTTAAGGATTATGTGGATAATGAGGTTGTACTGAGTAATGGCGACCGTATTGTAACTGCAACTTTGATCTGGGCATCCGGTGTGATTGCCAGAGAAGCACCAGGTTTACCAGCTGAAGTAGTTGGCCGCGGGCGAAGAATTACGGTAGACGCTTACAACCGCGTAATCGGTTTATCAAACGTTTTTGCGATTGGCGACCTCTGTATCACTCATGCTGATGAAAAATTTCCAGCTGGTCACCCGCAACTTGCCCAGGTGGCCATTCAACAAGGCTCCTTGTTGGCCAGGAATTTCATGAATATGGCCGAAGGTAAACCATTGCTACCCTTTAAATACAATGATAAGGGAAGCATGGCCATCATTGCTAAATACAAAGCTGTAGTGGATCTGCCAAAAGGATTTTTCAAAGGGTTCCTCGCCTGGCTGGTATGGCTGTTCATCCACATCATTCCCATTGCTGGATTCAGAAACAAACTGATGCTGGCTTTCAATTGGCTCTGGAGCTTCGTGACGAATGATCCTACCCTACGGCTGATCATCCGACCCGAGAAGAAGGCGAAGACCTAACCAGGAAGACTACTTAGAAAGTGTCAGTCTTTTCATTTCGAACCAGTCGCAAAGATTCCCGTTAATTTCGCACTGGCCCGTAATATTAAATCCAGTTTTCAACAATGCGTTTCTGGATGCGCTGTTTCCGACTTCGGCTGTGGCGTAAACACAATCCAAATGGAGTTTTTCAAATGCATATTTTACAGAAGCCTTCGCGGATTCCGTTGCAAGCCCCTTTCCCCAGAATCTTTTCAGTAACCGGTACCCTACTTCATAAAAATTAGAATGACTATTTAATTCGTCAGGGCGAAATTTAAGTCCGCTCCAACCTGCGAACTGCTTCGTCTCTTTGACTTCGATAGCCCATCGGCCAATGCCGAAATCCAGGTATTGCTGCCTGATGAATTTGATGCTTTCTATGGCCTGGTCAATGGTCTCTATGGGCGATTTCCCCAAATAGGTTAGCACCTCGGGATCCGAATCCATTTCAAACATGGCCTCCGCATCGGCTAACACAATCTCTCTAAGAATAATGCGGTCAGTTTCTACAAAATTTTTCATGCCTGGCGTTAATTTATACGCTAATTTAAGGAAAATCAGGCGTATGAAAAACCACGGATGATCTTGCCAGAAGCGTTTCGATCTGGTCTATCAAATCGTTCAATTCAAAAGGTTTTGGCAGGAACGAATCGCATCCATACTTGCTGGGCGAAAGAATTGCCTTCGAAAAGGCAGAATAGATGATCACTGGAATGCATTCGGTTTCTTCGTTTGCTTTCAATTCGCGGCAAATTTCTCCCCCAGTCGTTCTGGGAAGGAGGTAATCTAACAAGATTAGATCAGGTCTGACTTGTTTACTGAGCTCAACAATATCTTCAGAACCGTAAGAGATGTGCACCTTGTACCCGGTAAAGCGAAAGAATTCCTCCAAGACTTCTGCTAGCGTAGGGTCGTCTTCGACAACCAGTATTTTTGGCACTTTGAGCGGGAATGATATCTTACCTACCCGGGCCTGCGTTATTATATTCATATCTATGATAGAAGCGTGATCTATCAAAAATAGGAGTTGTAAAAAACCGGACAAACACGCTAAATACGTATTTTTCCGTAATTATATACGCGAATTAGCCGCATTAAAAACACACTCCTGTCGATCGTTGTACTATTAACTTTGTTCTTTAGAAGGAATTACGACAGAAGTGTGTTTCGTTTTCGCGCTTAGCGCGATCTATTAGCGCATCATTATTATTTGACAATAATCTTTTTTTCCTTTCTATACCTGAAAGCCATACCAATGTCGTTAGCGGTGTTTAGTGAACCTTCATGGTCGATAAAATACCTATTATCTTGATCGTGG
>JAPSHM010000152.1 GCA_031179845.1 Pedobacter sp. | reverse complement strand
GCAAACTTGAGTAATGCGCTTGCAGGAAGATTACCCGGATTGACCACCGTTCAATCCTCCGGAGAGCCGGGAAATGACGCAGCAAGATTATTTATCAGGGGTATTGGAACCTACGGAAATACCGGTCCACTCGTTGTGGTGGACGGATTGCCAAGGTCTTCTTATGACTTCAATCAGCTGGACGCCAACGAGATTGAATCTGTAACCATTTTGAAGGACGCGGCCTCTTCTGCACTTTATGGGATACAGGGTGCAAATGGTGTAATTGTGGTCACGACCAGAAGAGGTGGCGCCAACGAAAAACCATTGGTGAGTTTCAATGCGCAGGGCGCGGTTCAACAACCCGTTCGGCTTCCTGAAATGATGAACGCATACGAACAGGCACAGTTCTATAGGGAAATGGACCGCAATACCAATCAACCCGAACGGTATAATGACAACGTGATGCAGATTATAAAAGATGGTAGCCAGCCCTACCTCTATCCAAATGTTAACTGGTTTGACGCGATCTTGAAAAATTCTTCCTTGCAAAATCAATACAATTTAAACGTATCAGGGAAAGAAAAAAACCTTCGTTATTTCGTATCAGGTAGTTATATCGGTCAGGGTACTCTGTTGAAAAACGAAGATGAATTTGTAGATACCTACCAGGTAAAGCCTCAATTCAGAAGATATAATTTCCGTTCAAACGTGGATCTGGATGTGACAAAGATGCTGCACATCAGGGTAGATCTGGCGGGGAGACTCGAGAATCAGGTCTATCCAAGCTCGGGATTCACCACTATATTCAATGAACTGTCCAGCCGGTCGCCCTCTGCACAACCAATTTTTAACCCGGACGGATCACTTGGCGCAGGCAGTAACCTGGAAACGCCTTTCCGTGCCAACCCTTACGGAATGGCTACCAGAGCTGGCTATTTTACCAGCTATGCAAATACAATGAATGGTACACTTTCCGCCAAACACGACCTGGACTTTATCACTAAAGGATTGAACATCCAAACGTTCTTTAGCTTCCTAAGCTCAAATTACAAACACACTACGCGTGGACAAAGCTTCGATTCCTACTGGTATACTGAGAATGCACAGAAAGAACCGGCCTACCAGCAGATTGGAATCAAATCTTTTCTAACCACTTCTGGCGGCGCCTCCATCGAAAGACAAAACTATCTTGATGTCAGGTTAAAATACGACCGCAGCTTTAACGACCATACTGTTGCAGCCCAGCTGTTGGGAAACCGTACCTTAAGATTGGCGAATGATGAACTCCCCTATGCTTACCAAGGGGTCAGCGGACATTTTACTTATGGCTATAAATCCAGGTACTTTGCTGAGGTAAACCTTGGGTATAATGGATCAGAGAACTTCCCTAAAAACAAGCGTTACGGCTTATTTCCCGCGTTTTCCGCCGGATGGATCGTTAACGAAGAGAAGTTTTTGAAGGACGTGAGTTGGATCAGTTTGTTGAAGCTGAGAGGATCATACGGTCTGGTAGGTAATGATAAAATAGGCGGTGCACGTTGGCTTTACATCAGCGATTTTGCTCCCGGTGGCGGCTTTGTGTTTGGTGTATCACCGGCAGGAGTACCCGGATATAATGAGAACAGGGTTGGGAACGAATATGTGACCTGGGAGCGCTCAGCCAAACAGAATCTAGGTTTGGATATATACCTGTTCAACAACAACCAGGTGCAATTTAGCGTCGATGTATTTAGAGAGAAACGAAGAAATATATTGACCCCACCAGGAAATGTTCCTGCCTATGTAGGGATTTCAAACCTCGCGGCCAGAAACTCGGGGGTAGTATTGAACCGGGGTTATGAGGCAGAACTAAAGTTGAATAAGCGATTCGGCGACCTCAGCCTGTTCACCAATTTCCAAATTACGTATGCAACCAATAAGGTTTTGCAAAATGATCAGCCAAATCCCGCGTATGCCTATCAAGACCTGAATGGTTACAGCGTAGGTTACCAATTGGGCTATAAATCGATCGGTTTCTTTAAAGATGAAAATGAGGTGAACAACAGTCCTAAACAAACATTTAGCAATAAAGTGGTGCCTGGAGACATCAAATACCTGGATTATAATGGCGACAACATTATCGATGCGGCCGACCGGGTACCCATTCAGATTCAGAACATTCCCAAATATGTTGGTGGTGTTTCTTTAGGTGGGTTCTATAAAGGATTTGATTTTAGCATCTTGCTCAACGGTGCATTGGGTGCAACCAGTTATGTGCGGATGTACCCGGGAAGCCAGCTATTCCTGGACCGCTGGACACCTGAAAATCTAAGCCCACGGGTGCCCATCGCCAACAACTCTACCAACAACCTCAGTGTAACCAACGATGCGTTTATTCAAAAAGCAGATTACCTCAAAATCAGGAACGCAGAGATTGGGTATGAACTCAATTCAAGCTTATTGGAGAGTTTGCGGGTGAAAAGTGCCAGGTTCTATGTAAACGGGCAAAATTTGCATACCTGGGACACTTTATGGTTGAAAGACCGCGACCCGGAGTCATCTGATAACGGTGCAGTGAACTACCCGGTCTTGAGGATCATCAATGTCGGCGTAAACGTGAAATTCTAAGTTCAACAAATAAAATTAGACAAATGAAAAAGAGGAACTTAATCATACTTGTATTTATTGGTTTGGTGATGATCGCTTGTAAAAAGGATTATCTTGAACGTACGCCAAGCGACTTTATCAGCGAAGATGAAGTGTTCAAAACATTAAATAATGCAGAAGCTTTTTTGAACAATGCCTATAACACCTTACCTAACTTTCAAGAGTTTACGGACTATGGTGGCCGGTATAACATTGGTGGAGGAACGGATGAAATGATGTTCCATGGTTATAATGCAAGAACACCCTACGATTTCAACAATGGCAACTGGAATCCCACTTCTTTTCCCATGCAGAACAAGTGGTCTGACTACTATACCGTGATCCGCAGGATCAATGGCTTCCTGGAGAAATACGAATCCATTCCAGAGGAAATTGCCCAGGGTGGCGGAGCATCCAGAAAGACCAGGCTTTTGGGCGAGGCTCATGGTCTTCGCGCCTATTATTATTTTCAGCTTTTTAAAATGTGGGGAGGTGTACCGATCATCAGTAAAACGCTGGACCCAAATAGCGGAGAAAACATCTACCTGAAAAGGAATACGCCTGCGGAGGTGATTGCCTTCATTAAGGAGGATATTGCAAAAGCGGTGTCTATTCTACCGGCCAGGCATGAAGACGATGCACTTTTTGGTAGGGTTAATGCCACCATTTGTAGAATGCTCCGCTCTGAAGTCTCTCTATTTTATGCCAGCGCACTTTGGAACAGGACTAACGAAACGAGTCGCTGGACGATCGCTTCGGTTGATGCGAAAGAGGCACTTCTTGCCGCATTGGCGGCCGGACACTCCCTTTCAAAGGGGTTTTCAAACGGTAGAAATGCATACGAAAGGGTATTTCACGAGTTAAATAATGCTGAAACCATTTGGGCAAGGCAGGATCCTGGTGGTACCGAAAGCTGGTTCCTCGATTTCTATAACGGTACACTTGGAACAAACGGCTGGTATGCAAACGGCGTACTACAGGAAATGGTGGATGCTTATGAAATGAGGAACGGAGAATTGCCTGTTCTGGGGTATGATGCCCAGGGAAAACAGATTGTCAATCCGGCATCAGGATATGATCCCGCAAACCCTTACGGTAACAGAGATCCCCGCTTTTATCAGTCAATCACCTTTCCGTTTTCAGGCTGGAAAGGCAGAACCGTGGACATCAGACCGGGAGGCAACGAAGACATCAGTTCAGGCGTTGTGAGAAGCCACTACTGGACTAAAAAGTCGGTTTTGGAAGCCCATAACTTATATACCGGATCGGGCCTTGCGCTGCGTCGTTTTCCAATTTATAGGTTGGCTGAGCTGTACTTAAACTATGCGGAAGCTCAAAATGAAGCCTTGGGACCAGATCAGTCGGTACATGACGCCATGAATGAGGTAAGATCACGTTCAGAAATGCCCAACTTGCCTGCTACTTTGAACCAGGCTCAAATGCGGCTAAGGATCCGCAACGAAAGACGGGTAGAGCTCGCGTTTGAAGGATTTCGGTTCTATGATGTGAGAAGGTGGATGATTGCAGAACTTGTAGACAATGGTCCGGTGCGAAGAGTGGTTGCAGACCCAAATGGGAACTTCTCCTACCCGGTTTTACAGACCCGAGTTTTTGACAAGAGCAAACATTATCTCTTCCCGATTCCACAATCTGAAATAGATAAAAACAACCTGTTGGAACAAAATCCAGGCTGGAAATAACATTGCTTACGGAGGAATAGATTCAATTATTCCTCCGTTACCAAACATTTTCAATTTTTGACAATGCTTAACAGAAATACAATATGAAGAGATTTATACTGTCATTGCTGATGTGTTTACTATTTTTCTATGGCAATGCACAGTCGGCCTCCGACAAGTTTAATATTATCCCCATTCCCGCTGAATTGAACCAGGGAACAGGGCATTTCAAGATCGATGCGTCCAGCAAAATTGGTTATACAAACCAGCAGGATAAAAAAGTAGCAGAATTGCTACAACAACATTTAAAAAACACCTACCAATTGAAATTAGCGCTTCAAAAAGGAAGCCAGGGTAAGTCGGTGATCCATTTCTCCTCGCCGGAAAGCGACACGCTGCGTTTGAGGGAAAGTTATGAACTTAGTGTTTCGCCAGGGCGGATAGTGGTTAAGGGAAAAGAGGCAGGATTGTACTATGGCTTGCAAACCCTCCTGCAATTGCTTCCTGAAAAAAACAGCAAATCATTAGATATTCCCGCCGTATCAATCAAAGACCAGCCGCTTTACGCCTACCGTGGCCTGCACCTGGACGTCAGCAGGCATATGTTTCCTGTCTCCTTCATAAAAAAGTACATTGATTATATGGCGGCCTATAAGCTGAATAATTTTCATTGGCACCTTACCGACGACCAGGGATGGCGCATAGAGATCAAAAAATACCCGCGCCTTACTGCTGTTGGCGCCTACCGGGAGGAAACCATGATTGGCAGGCACAATCAGGGCCCTAATTACAACTTTGATGGAACACCCTATGGTGGGTTCTATACACAACAGGAAATAAGGGAAGTGGTGGCTTATGCTGCCGCGAAACATGTAAACGTCATTCCTGAATTAGAAATGCCTGGCCATGCTTTGGCCGCACTTGCTGCCTATCCTGAACTGGCCTGTGGTGACCGCCCGGGACCGTTTAAAGTTGCGGCCGCCTGGGGCGTATTTGAAGATGTGTTTTGTGCAGGAAAAGAGCAAACCTTTGAAACCCTGGAAGGTATACTCGATGAAGTGATGGAATTGTTTCCCAGCTCCTATATTCACATTGGTGGAGATGAGTCGCCGAAAGTACGTTGGAAGGCTTGTGCGCATTGTCAGAAAAGAATAAAGGAACAGGGGTTAAAAGATGAACATGAACTTCAGAGTTATTTTGTGCAGCGCATGGAGAAATACCTCAACAGTAAGGGGCGTAAAATTATAGGCTGGGATGAAATTTTGGAAGGTGGTTTGGCGCCAAATGCAACTGTAATGAGCTGGCGTGGAGAAAGTGGAGGAATAGCGGCGGCAAAGCAAGGCCATGATGTCATCATGACCGCGCATAGCAATGGCCTGTATTTCGATCTACAGCAAAGCCTCCGGGATCAACAGGAACCTTTGAATATTGGCGGATATGCAGGATTGGAAAAAGTCTACTTATCCGAGCCGACACCGAAAGGGTTAACGCTAACAGAACATAAATATATTTTGGGCGTTCAGGCCAATTTGTGGACAGAGTACATCGCTACTACCAAAAAGGTGGAATACATGCTCTTTCCAAGGTTATTCGCACTGGCTGAGATCGCCTGGAGCAAACCGGAATCGAAACAATGGGAGAAATTTTCGGGAGAACGCGTCGCTACCCATCTTGCCACATTAGACAAGGTCGGGACGACCTACCGTGTACCTGAGGTAATCGGATTGAGAGATACTTCGATTCATGCGCCCTCCTATACGATTGAAAGGTTACAGCCCTCGGTGAAAGGTGGAAAGATCTATTATACGATCGACAATTTCGACCCGGGAGATACTGATCTGGAATATACAGGACCCGTAACCATATCCGCAGCTGCTGGAAAGGAAAGGATCTTTAAGGCGGTGGTCATCTCCCCCTCAGGTCGGAAAAGTAATTACATTACCCTTAAACTCAGCAACGCGCCAGCTAAATAGTCAATCCATAAAACTTTAAAACATGACGTACAAAAATCACCTGCTATTCCTCTTATTTTTAGTACTGGTAAACCCTCTTTCGGCCCAACAAGTATGGAAGCCGGTTCAAGGTAAACCTTTCACTAACTGGACAGAAAAAGTAGATCCGGCAAACGTCTTACCGGAGTATCCACGACCGCAATTGGTCCGGGCAAACAACTGGCAGAATCTGAATGGAATTTGGCAATATCAGATCACCGGAAATGAACAGCTCCAAATACCTACACAATCTGCAGGAGATATTCTGGTCCCTTATCCTATTGAATCCGCGTTATCAGGAGTTGGAAAAAGGCTTTCAAAAGACCAGCTGCTTTGGTATATGCGAACCATCGAGCTATCAGACCGTGTAAGGGGAAAGCGCTTGTTGCTTCATTTTGGAGCGGTAGACTGGGAATGTACCGTATTCGTCAATGGCAAAAAGGCCGGCGTACATAACGGTGGATTCGACCCATTCAGCTTTGACATCAGCCCCTACCTCATCAAGGGTAAGAAACAAAAATTAGCGATCCGTGTGTATGACCCGACAGATGACGGTCCGCAACCAGTTGGTAAGCAAACCAAAGATCCGAGGGGGATTTGGTACACTCCGGTATCAGGGATCTGGCAAACAGTATGGCTCGAATCCGTTCCACTGTCTTATATCACTTCCATACGGCCTGCAGCGGACATAGACCAGAAATTGATCAAGATCGATGTGAAGCTTTTGGGTACGCAGCCAGGGGATCAGATTCGAATTACCGCCTTAGAAGGAACTGCTAAAGTTGCAGAAACTGTTATGGAAGCGGGTGAACTGACAAGCTTGAAATTGGATGAACCGAAACTATGGAGTCCCTCCAACCCTTTTCTATATGACTTAAAAATAGCGTTGTTAAGGAATGGGCGGGTATTTGATGAGGTAACGTCTTATTTCGCCATGCGAAAGATCAGCATGCAAAAAAATGCCGATGGTATTCAGCGCATTCTACTCAATAATCAATTCACTTTTCAGTATGGTACGCTTGACCAGGGATGGTGGCCGGATGGTTTATATACTGCACCTACCGATGAAGCGCTGGCATTTGACGTCGTGAAAACTAAAGAAATGGGCTTTAACATGATCAGAAAGCACATTAAGGTAGAGCCAGCCAGGTGGTATTATCATTGCGACCGACTAGGGATGCTGGTGTGGCAGGATATGCCTAGTGGCAATATCTATCCCTTTAACTGGGAACAAAGGCCGGGACAAATATCGGGCGGACCAATGGATATGCAGCGTACCGAAGCATCGGAACATGCCTTCAGGACTGAATGGAAAAGCATTATGGATGCTTTGTACCCTTTCCCTTCTATTGTGATGTGGGTTCCTTTCAATGAAGCTTGGGGACAGTTCAAAACGAAAGAGATCACGCGATGGACGATGGATCATGATGCATCGAGGCTGGTGAACAGTGCCAGTGGTGGCAACTATTTTCCGGTTGGTCATGTGGTCGACCTGCACAACTACCCTGATCCTGCAATGCCTGCTCCAAATGTGTTCGGCGACCGACAAGCGTTGGTCCTGGGTGAATTTGGCGGACTTGGCTTGCCTCTTGAAGGACATACCTGGCAGGATAAAGGCAATTGGGGATATCAATCTTTCAAAGACCGATCGGCGTTACAAACCAGGTACAGGAAATTGATCACCGACCTGAAACCGCTGATTCTTCAAGGCCTTTCTGCTGCGGTATATACCCAAATCACGGATGTTGAAATAGAAACGAATGGACTGATCACTTATGATCGCAAGGAGATCAAAATTCCCGAGGCAGAACTTTCGCAAATGCACCAGGAGCTCTATAAAATTCCATAGTTATGCCTGGTATGATCATTCTTTACTGTAGCTTATTCGCAATTTTCATTGCGGACCTGGCTTATTCACGACCCTACAAGCTATTTTCTAATCAAAAAACAGCTTATAGGATCTCGCTCGCCAACGATGCTTCGGAATCTGAAAAATGGGCCGCTACTGAACTCCAGCACTGGCTCCAGCAAATTAGCGGAACACATTTTCCGATAAAGGATATTGATCCGACCTACAAAGGCAGGCAGATTGTAATTGGCTATAACGAGCTTACAAAATCAAATCCGGGCGATCATGTTCGACCATCTGATGAAGATGAGTCGTTCAGGTATTACAATGTAAAAAGCAACTTATACATCTATGGTGGCAAGCAGCGTGGGACGATGTATGGGGTAATGGCATTTCTGGAAAATGAATTCGGCTGCCGCTGGTATACACCAACTGTGTCCGTAATCCCTAAGCGCAGTAACTACTTTTTTCATTCCATTGAGTTTTCAGACGCTCCCCGGATCAGGAACAGGCACAACAATTATCTGGAAGCTTCAGACCCTTTGTGGGCAGCGCGGAACAGGATGAATGGCAGGCAGCGATATGTAAAGCAGCCTGGTGGTGTAGAAGCTTTTTGGGAGGTACACACGTTCTACCAGCTCCTGCCACCTGCTGAATTTTTCGCGACCCATCCGGAATACTTCAGCCTGGTAAAGGGTAAACGGATGTTCAAGGAACAGACCGAAAGGGAGCCGGGGCAACTCTGCCTGAGCAATCCTGATGTACTTCAAATCATTACGGAAAGGGTAAAAGATAAAATGAGGAGAAGTCCGGAATATACGATCTATGATGTGTCACAGAATGACATTTGGGGTAACCAGTGCGAATGTGGCTCCTGTCAGGAAATCGTACAACG
>JAPSHM010000151.1 GCA_031179845.1 Pedobacter sp. | reverse complement strand
ATTTGATTTGCAAGCTTTTATACGTTTTGTTACTATTCTCTGTGATCCCGCTGGGATTCGAACCCAGGACCCCTACATTAAAAGTGTAATGCTCTACCAGCTGAGCTACAAGATCATCATTGTTGTTGTTACTATTCTCTAAGCGTTTCCTTTTAAAGAGATGCAAATATAGGGTTACACGGTCTGTTATGCAAATAATAAATTGACAGATGATATACCTCGTTGATTTTTAGCAAGATTATTTTCAAATGGTCAATTTCAAAGGCGTTTTTCAGGCATTAAAACCTTGAATTTCGCACTAAAAAACACCTAAATATGTCGCTTTTTACTGAAAACCACGATCTAGCCATTCAATAGAAGCATAAAGCAAATGTTTACTATATTTTCAAACTTAAAGGCCAGCATATTCAGGCCTCTTTCTAACTGGATCGGTTTTTAATGTGTTCAGCAGTGGAGGCAGCTCGATGCTTATTTGTTTTGCTACCTGGGTATGTCCGTAACAGGACCAATGTTTATCATTAGCATTTAAAGCCCAACTTCTTTTGTCTTTGTCCGCATTTAATACAATATTTTTAATGTGGTATTGATTGGCCAATGCAATGATAGTCTTTTCAGTTCCTGGATGAAAAACGAAGATTACTTTCTCCATGTCATAATTTTCAATGCAGTAAGCAAACAGTTTATTTACGTCCCTTCCATCGAATTCAGGTTTCACCTTAACAATTCTTTCTGTGATTTCTTTATGATCTTCTTTGTTTTTCGCATCATCAAATGGCGAAAATCTTAAGTATAAAAAATACAGGAGTTTAATATTATAAAGTATCATTTTTAGCCCAGGACTTTTTAGGTTCCCGTTTAAAATGGTATTCGTGCTTAGATCAATCTGTACCCGATCTGTATACCGTTGATCGAGGGAGGAACTTTCCGGAAAATCGCCGGTGTTTAGATAAATGAGGTGCATTTTTGGTTGGATAGTGGAGTCTAGTAGTTTACTGATTTGCATGGCTTCAATAAAGGTGACACCAGATCTTCCAGCTTCGAAAAAACTGTAATTTTTGATTTGGAATTTAAGCAGATTTCCTTGATTACAGGATACAGGGTTCATGATGTTCTCGATATAGGAATCACCAATAATAGAGACCACAGTGTCTTTACTGGTATCAGCTGTACCAAGCCAACCATATTTATTCACCACCCACTTTGTTTTTGCTTTTGTATAATATCCAGTCTGACCAGGTACATATCGCTGTATTCCTGTTTTGTCAACATACAATCTCGGTATATCCTGGACAAGCTTGTATACCCTAATGATGAGTTCGCCGGCAACTCCAATTACAAAAGTAAAAACGAATAGTCTGATCAGAAATTTTTTCATAAGTATTTGCCTTTTAGATTGATGATGATTTCATTTAAAATTGAAAGTATATAAAGGTTTGAGCTTCTCCCTGATAAATGAACATTAAAAGTATAAGAGAGAAATAGAACGACCATCTTACTGGAACAGGTAGTTTATTGAGATTACTTAATGAGAAATGACCTTCCCGGCCAATCCACTCTACCAACAGAAATCCGAAAACTAAAATGGAAATGACTAATGTAGATTCGGAAATATCGGGTTTCACAAAAAGTGAGGGAGAAAAGATTCCGTTTATATATTGTATGGCCTCGGATACACTTTCAGCTCTAAAAAATATCCAGGCAAATGCTGTTAGACTAAAGGTGAGTACAATTTTTAGAAAATCACGGAGGCTCGGTAGGTATTTGCCTTCTGCCACTATATTTAAATTATCCCTATTGGTGTTAAATAAGATAGATGGCATAATAAATAAGGCGTTTAATGCTCCCCATATAATAAATGTCCAGTTAGCACCATGCCAAAAGCCACTAACAATGAAAATGATAAAGGTATTTCTGACTTTTTTCCATAGGCCAACTTTACTTCCGCCTAATGGGATGTATAAGTAGTCGCGGAACCAGGTGGATAGCGAGATGTGCCAACGCCTCCAGAATTCCGCAATGTCGCGGGAAAAATATGGAAAGGAAAAGTTCTTTAGAAGCTCTATCCCAAAAAGTCGGGCAGTTCCTAATGCGATGTCAGAATAGCCGGAGAAGTCTCCATAGATCTGAAAAGCAAAGAATACCGCTCCTAAAACTAACATACTGCCTGGTTGTCCGCCAGGATTGTCAAAGATCGTATTTACGACATCGGCACAGTTATCTGCAATGACTATCTTCTTAAAGAGGCCCCATAGAATTTGCCTGAGACCCTCAACTGCATTGATGTAATTGAACTGTCTTTTGCGTTGAATTTGAGGCAACAAATGGGTTGCTCGCTCTATCGGACCGGCAACTAAAAGAGGGAAGAAACTAACGAATACTGCATAATCTATAAAGTTTCTTTCGGGTTGGATTTTTCCTTTATAAATATCAATAACATACGATAAACCATGAAAAGTATAGAAGGAAATCCCTACAGGGAGTATAATATTTAAGGTCGATGGGTTTACTTGAAGCCCTAAATTCCCTAAAGCCTCTGCAAATGAGCTTGTGAAAAAATTATAATATTTAAACACGCCGAGAAATCCAAGATTGATAGAGATACTTAGCCAAAACCAAAATTTCTTCCTTTGTTGGCTATTGGATTCAGACATTTTTAATCCCGTAAAATAATCTAATAAGGTAGAGAAGACTAGGAGAAACATAAATCGCCAGTCCCAACAGGCGTAAAAAAAATAGCTGACTGAAAGCAATAAAATATTCTGAAGTTTTAAATTCTTATTGAAGACAAACCAGTAGAAAAAAAAAACAATGGGCAAGAATAAGGCGAAATTAAGCGAATTGAAAAGCATAGGCTATAAAATTAAAAGGATTCCAGACTCTTTACCGGGCACAATTTCCCATAGTTATTGAGCCTCAAACTAAAGGTACTGCAAACTAGAATAACCACAAGCACCTGTAAATCAGATTGTAAATTTCATGGTTATTAATTCACACTATAAAACTTTTATAAATATTAATCAGATTGCTGGCGCCCAACGAATGGTTAGGACGGCTGAACCGCTCTGTAAAAAAGAGCCATCAAGGAAGACATCTTTGTGTTTTTTCATAAACTTTAGTCCTGCGCCAGTCAGTTTCGAACTGAAAAACTAAATTACTTTCTTCTCTTAAGCCCATATCTGTAAAGGCATTTTAGTTTCTGTGCCATTGGATGTAAACCTATTGACATTTTACTGTTCAATTCTGTGCATTTGGTGTCAACGTTTACAATTTAAATTACAACATGGTCGAGGCCGTGTCTCCGGTTTATTATTTATATAACTTTATTAAAGCAATTGAAGGCGCTCATTTAGTTAATTAATTTACTTGGATCAAATGAAAAAACTACACTTTATCTTGTCAATTTCGGTGATTTTATTGAGCTGCTCACCACAACGCAACCTGGTTTACTTCAGCAACCTGGAGCAAGTTTCCCAAGGAGAAATCAGTAATTTACCAGACTTAAAATTACAAAGGAACGATCAGATCAGTATTTCACTTTCCAGCTTAAATGCAGAATATGACGCACTGTTCGCCAGCGCTACGAACAGCAATCTAATAAACGGTAAACCGGGGTTTAGAATTAATAACAACGGGAGGATTAACCTGCCCCGAATAGGCGAGCTAAAGGTTGAAGGGCTAAATATTGAACAGGTTCAGGCACTGGTTACTAAAGAGCTTAGAAGACATATTAAGGAACCGGTAGTTACAGCGCAGCTGATCAACTTTAAGATCACGGTAATTGGTGAAGTGAACAAACCCGCCTCATTGAGTGTCCCAGACAATGAGCTGAATTTAATTGAGGCGTTGGGGATGGCGGGTGATATGACCGTTTATGGAAGAAGAGATAATGTGCTCATAATCCGGGAAAAAGATGGCATTCGCAATATGATCAGGCTTAATTTAAATAATAAAAATATTTATGAGTCGCCCTACTTCCATTTACAACAAAATGACATCATTTATGTCGAGCCCGACAAGTCCAAAGAACGAGAATATAGTTCCTATAACCGGGCATTGCCCATTATAACTGCCTGCATATCCGCAGTAGCTGTACTCGCAACAGCGTTAATACGATAGTGTTTCCTCAAAAATTTAAGCCATGAACTCATCAAACTATCAAAAAACAAGCATGATGGAATACCTAAAGGAAGTTGGGCAGAAATACCTGAAATATTGGTATGTATTTGCACTGTGTATAGGATTAAGCATACTTGGAGCATACTTATATCTTCAAACTACACCGAAAATGTATAAAGTAAGTAGTACGCTGTTGGTCCAGGATGATAAAAAAGGAGATGGTATTTTAAAGGAATCTGCATTCACTGATCTGAATATGTTTAGGATGGATAGAAAAGCAGATAACGAAATGGAAGCCCTCCGCTCTAGAGAACTCATATTTAAAACCTTGAAAAGTTTGTCGCTCGAAACCTCTTGCTTTAAAAAAGGCGTGTTGCAGGATTATGAATTGTATGGAAACGAAGTTCCTATCGAGGTTAAATTAATTGCTGTGAACGCACATGGATATAAAAAGAAATTAGAGATCACGCCGTTAAGTGGAGATGAATTCGTGCTATCCGATGAAAAGCAACGGTGGGTAATGCAGTATGGAGAACCAATTGAGCGACAAGGATACAAGATGATCATTAACAAGCGTCCAGCAACAGATCGGTTTACGGGTACATTGGTGTTAATATTCAAAGACCTTAATAGAATGGCCGAAAGCTACAATTTGGCTGGTTTGACAATTCTCCCAATAGTTAAGGAAGCAAATACGATTAAGATCAGCCTTAATGACAACGTGCCACAAAGAGGAGTAGATATTTTAACGAAGCTTATCGACACCTATAATGCCGAAAACGTAATCAAGAAGAATGCAATTGCTGTAAATACTGTCAATTTTATAGATAAGCGGTTGAAATATCTCAGCGAAGATCTTTCTGTTGTTGAAGAGGAGGTGGAGAGCTACAAACAAGACAACATGATCACTGATGTAGGAATGGAGGCGCAATTGAATGTAGCGAAATCAGGTGAATATAGTCATATGCTGTCGTTCACAAACGTGCAGTTGAATGTATTGTCTTCTTTGGAGAGATATCTTCGGAATGACAACCTGGACTTGGTACCAAGTTCTTTAACGATCAATAACCTGACGTTGAATGAGCTTACCAGTAAGTTTAACACCTTACAGCAGGAACGGGTCAAAATGCTTCGAACGTCGGAAGAGGGAAATCCACTAGTGCAAAATATCACTGCGCAGATGATGAGTTTAAAGGCCAGCATTCGAGAAAATCTTCAAAACATACGGAAAAGCCTGATCATTGAGCGTAATAATCTTCAGGCAATGAATTCCAAGTTTGACTCTAAGATCCGTATGGTACCGACGGTTGAACGAGGCATACAAATACGAAATAGGGAACAGAGCGTAAAGGCCGGTTTATACAAATATCTGTTACAAAAAAGGGAGGAAACCACATTGTCCCTTTCTGGAAATATGCCTACTTCACAAATTGTAGACAAACCTGCCGCAAGCAGCATTCCAGTATCTCCGAAAACGCAACTTATCTATCTTGGCGCATGCTTTTTAGGGTTTATGATACCGGGACTAGTTATTTACGGAAGATCAGCACTGAACAATAAAGTAAAGGACGTAAATGATATTCAATTACTTACTGGAGCACCGGTGTTGGGTGTCTTGAACCACCTGAACAAAAATGAATCTGCAGTCATAGACCACAATAGCCGGTCGACGATCTCTGAATTATTTAGATACATCAGGAGTAACCTGCATTTTATGAATTCAGGACTGCCGGATCAGGTCATGTTAATTACTTCCTGCCTGAAAAACGAGGGGAAAACGTTCTTCGCCATCAACCTGGGAATTACATTAGCCTCAGTAAATAAGCACGTAGTGCTGCTGGAGTTTGATATGCGTGAACCTCAGTTGCTTCAAAAAATGAATTTAAGCTCCAAAATTGGTATTACAGACTATTTATTGAATGACGATGTGACCATCGATGACTTAATTGTTAATTCTCGAAATTATCACAATTTGCTGGTAATTGACTGCGGTCCAGTACCACAAAATCCGGCTGAACTCATGATGCACCCTAAAATTGGACAATTGTTAGAGGAATTGAAGCGCAAATTTGACTATGTGATCATTGATACCGCCCCGGTTGGTCAGGTAGCAGATGCTTTTAGTTTGTCGCCATATACGGATGTAAGCATTTACCTGGTACGCTATAATTATACCGATAAACTACACCTGAACCTATTAAAGGATATACTTTTCTATAAGAAACTAACAAACCCCCTTGTTGTGTTTAATGATGCGAAGCTTGAAAGCAGCAATACTTTCGGGTATGGTGGATTTGGTTATGGGTACGGTTTGGAAATGCAAAAAAATTGACCTGGATTAAATCGCTCTGGCTTTTGAATTACTTGATTTGTAAGTGATATAGCGAAGCTTTTTGTCCATCAACGCCCTTCCTGATTCCTGTAATTTAAAATTCTCAATATGGAAAATCAATTCGGCTCCAGGTCTACCTGGGGCAGACGCTGGCTTGTTGTCTACACTCGCCCAAGATGGGAGAAAAAAGTTGACAAACTGTTAAAAACTCAAGGCATAAAATCCTATTGTCCAATTAAAAAGGTCACTAATCAATGGGCGGACAGGAAGAAGGTGGTGGAATTACCCCTCTTTAGCGGATATGTCTTTGTTTGGGTAAGTGAACGGGAAGATCACAGGGTTAGACAAACCTTAGGTGTATTAAATTTTATTTACTACATGTCTAAACCTGCTGTGATCAGGGCAAGCGAAATTGAAAAGATAGAAAAGCTGATGAGTATCGATGCGGACTATGAAGTGATCAGTGCACAGCACATCAATCATGGCGATCGCATCAGGATTAGAAGTGGCGTTTTTTACAATCAGGAAGGAACAGTTATAAAAGTACAAGGAAAAAATGTGCTAATGGTTTTCGATCATTTAAACTGTGCTTTGGTGAGTAATGTACCCATATCTAATGTAATGCTCAACACTGTTTCCTCTTAATCATCACAAGACTGATCTTCAAACTTAAACTTTAATTATATGATTCCTGTAACTAAACCATTTCTTCCAAAGGAAGAGGAATTTCAAGAATATGTTGACAGCATTTGGGAACGTCAATGGTTAACTAACAATGGTCCTTTGTTGAACGACTTCGAGTTGAAATTAAAGAAATATTTAGACATAAAGCACTTGCTCTTTGTCAATAATGGAACTTTTGCATTACAACTCGCAATTAAAGCGCTAGCCCTCAGTGGTGAAATTATCACTACACCATTTTCATATGTTGCCACTACTAGCAGCATAGTATGGGAAGGCTGTAAACCCGTATATGTGGATATAGATCCGGAAACATTTAATATTGATCCAGAGAAAATTGAAGCTGCAATTACACCACAAACTTCGGCGATATTGGCAACGCACGTCTACGGAAACCCCTGTGATATTGACACTATCCAGGAAATAGCAGACCATTACGGTTTAAAAGTAATTTATGATGCAGCACACTGTTTCGGAACGCGGTATAAAGACAAGTCCGTGTTTGAGTATGGCGATATCAGCACCACTAGTTTTCATGCAACTAAGTTGTTTCATACCATCGAGGGAGGTGCCGTTTTCACAAGAGATCCCGAATTGTTAAAGAAGATGATGTATATCAGAAATTTCGGTCACAATGGGCCGGATTCTTTTGAAGGTCTTGGCGTTAATGGAAAAAACTGCGAATTCCATGCTGCGATGGGGCTTTGCAATCTTAAATATGTAGACGAAATTTTGGAAAAAAGAAAGTTGCTATCGCTTCATTATTTTGAGAAATTAAGTGCGATTAAAGCATCTTTTCCAAAAATTAACGATGATAAAGATTATAATTATGCCTATTTCCCAGTGTTATTCGAATCGGAGGAATTGCGGGAGCGTTGTCTGGAGAAACTGGAGCAGTCCAATGTTTTTTGTCGCAGATACTTTTCGCCCGCTTTATCTACCCTCCCCTATGTGGACCAGGTGAAAATGCCGGTTTGCGATGATGTGGTTAAAAGAATTGCTTGTTTACCTCTTTATCATAGTCTGAGCTTCTCGGATCTGGATATGATCTGCCGAATCATCGTTAGAACACAGAACTATGATGAATCAGTGCCTTGCCCGGCACAGGATTTCGGAATACTAGTTGCTGACAAGATTGAGACGGAAATCAACAACTTAAATGAATAAACGAGGGTTGCAATGCAGCGGCATTTAATGGCTGCCAAAGTAATTAATAACTTTTTAAAATTAAAAATATGAATATTTCATTTTCCCCCCCTTTTATCGATCAGGATGTTATTGATGAAGTAGTGGATACGCTTAGATCTGGCTGGATCACCTCCGGACCTAAGGTAAAGCAGTTGGAGTCAGAAGTTGTCAAGTTAACGAAGTCCAGAGCCGCTATTTGTGTGAATTCCTGGACCTCCGGCGCCATTATGATGTTAAAATGGTTTGGCGTAAAAGAAGGGGACGAAGTCATTATACCGACATATTCTTACTGTGACACCGCCCTATGTGTGCTGCAATGTGGGGCTACTCCGGTGATGGTTGACATTTCGAACGACCTGACTATAGACCCGGAACGTATTAAGACAGCTATTACCTGGCGAACAAAGGCAATAATCGCTGTCGATATTGCTGGCTGGCCATGTGACTATAACGCCATCAAAACCATCATCAAAAACAACAAGATCAGGAGCCAATTTATTCCAGAATCCGAAAAACAAGCCCAATTAGGTAGGATCTTGTTGATCTCAGACGCGGCTCATTCCATTGGTGCAACGTATATGGGTCATTCGGCTGCCTTAAGCAGTGATGTCTCCATCTTTTCTTTCCATGCCGTAAAGAACATCACCACAGCTGAAGGTGGATGTATATGCTTAAACCTGCCAGGACAATTTAATCATACCGAAGAGTATA
>JAPSHM010000150.1:6751-9137 GCA_031179845.1 Pedobacter sp. | reverse complement strand
GGCCCCCATTGAACTTAGTTGGATATTTACCAAAAGCATTACAGCCCAGCATATACCGGAACAACTGGTAATTCCTACCGGCCTGCGCAACTAAAGGGTCATTCTTGCTGCGCATGTCAATAAAGCTCCGCGCCCAAAATCCATTCCACCAGTTCCGGCTCGTTTGAAAAGCTTTTTTATCGTTGGCCGCATGTGAAGCAGTTTGTTTCAAGCCTCGTTCCCATTCCATTACGGTCGGCTCTTTTGCAGTATGTAAAACCAGGCTAAGTGCAACTGCATTTCTGCCTTTGCTATTCTTCAATCGCCAACCTTTAAATGGCGCACCTGCATAGTTTCCGCTATAGGTTCCCGCAGTAAACATACCTTCCCCCTGCAGCAGGCCGCCAAAAACAAGGTCTTTAAGCGGATTGTACAGATCGCCCTTACGCGATTCCAATCCTTGCTGTTTAACGGTCACATCAAATACCGATTGTTCCCGGTTCTGGTGGAAAAATAGAACGCTATTCTTTTGAAACGCGACACTGTCTTTCAAAGTTTTCACTTCACCTCTTGGTGCCCATTTGTAGGAATTTTGATTGTTCTCTTTGCCTTTGGTGAGCCTATCGTCATTTCTCCAGCTTTCATAACCCGCGTCTACGATCGTTTTCTGATTGCTGTTTACATCAATATGTACTACGGGTTTGAAGACATCAACCCAAACTTTTACCTCCGTTTTCAAGTCGGCTTTTGTACCTGTGATTTTCACATAGCCATCCTTTAGAACCAATTCCTGTTTGAAAGTATCACCATCATCGAAGGGATTGGGACTTAACCGGACCCTTAGTCGTCCCAATTTTAGTAAAGTATTGTTTTCATCAAAAGTTCCGCTTCGCGAGATATAGCAAAGCAGAGCCCCATCTTCCACCCATACATTCAGACCAACATCACCGCCGCCACAAGGCATAGATCCGGCAGCATTTTGACTTTGACTGGTCCATACCAGGTTCTCATCAGCTTGCCTTTGCTGCGAAGTGGCAGTCAATAAAAAACCTAATGATAGTCCAATCCAAATGACAATAACTTTAATGCTCAAAATATCTTCTATTTATGTACGTATTTATGTTTATGTACCCGTATCTATGTTTACGCCTATTTATTTTTCCCAGTTGTCAGTTCTGAACGACGGCATTGGCAGGCCTTCATTACTGTATAGATCGCCCATTACGAAATCTTTGAATGCGTAACGCACTGCTACCGGAGCAGGAACTGCTTCTGCCGATACGGTTATGCTGGAACCAGAAATTGCTGCTTTTGCAGGATGGAACACCTGGTCTGCACCTGCAATTTCAAACAAGCTAAGGGGCTTTCCATAAGCTGTAAGTCCGTTTGGTACATTGGTAAACCGGAGCACTGCTTTCCCATCTTTTACGCTCATGGATTCGAAATCCGGACTGGCATAGCCAAATCCTTTGATGTCATAGGTATTGCCCAGGGCCAGGTAAGCCAGGCGTAGCCCAACTGATTCCTTATTTGCCGGATGAATGGATCGTTCTTCACCGATATCCATTAAGACAGCCATACCCGAATTAGGTATTTTGGTTAGAGATTTCCGTTGTGCATCTCTGATGAAGGCTGAATTGAGCTTACCTGCTGTTTGTACATCTTCAGTTTTTACATATCTATAGGGAGCGATTTGTGCATAATAAAAAGGGAACTCGCCCATTCCCCAAGCCTGTCTCCATTCCTTTACCATTGCCGGAAAAAGATCTTCATAGCGATCTGGACGGGTTTGATTTGATTCTCCCTGGTACCAGATCGCACCGCGGATGCCATAGCCGATCACTGGGTAAAGCATTCCATTGTATAAGGTGGTTGGCGTGCGGCTTACCTCTTTTATGACATCGGTTTTAGCTGGTATCTTAACCTCCGGAAAAGATTTTAATAGATCGGGCGACATCCAGGCTTCTACCGACGAGCCTCCGTAGCTGTCGTTGATCAGCCCTACGGGTACTTGCAGCATTTCACTCAGCAACCTGCCAAAATAATAGGCAGTGGCACTGAAGTTAGCAACGGATTCCGGCGCAGCTAACTTCCAGTTGGAAGGTTTACTGTTGTCTTGTTTTTCGGTAACCGAGGAACGTGGAACTGTATAAACCCGGATTTGGGAGTTGGTCGATTTCAGGATCGCTTCGTTCGACCCAAGTATTGGCTGACTCTTGAAGCCTTTCATCGGCATTTCCATGTTGGACTGTCCGCCGCAAAACCAAACTTCTCCGATAAGTACATCTTTTAAAGTAAGCGCAACCCCATCGCTGATGGTGATCTCGTATGGTCCGCCGGCTTTAGGCGTAGTTATTTTTAGTTTCCACTTTCCCTGGGCATCAGCATTGACACTATACTTCTTGTT
>JAPSHM010000150.1:0-6741 GCA_031179845.1 Pedobacter sp. | reverse complement strand
TTGTCCCAGGATCGAATTAACCGAACTGTACTTCCTTCCTTCGCCCAGCCCCAAACAGCTACTTCAGCTTTTTGCTGAAGGACCATATGATCCGTAAAAATGGATGCTGGTTTAATGTCAGCATAAGAACTAACGGAGCTAAGCGCCAGAAACATTCCAGTAACTGCTAATCTTGAAATAATGGTATTTATCTTTTTCATCTGATATTGATTCTTCGTTTATGGTTTGAAATGACTTTTCAGGTCTTTCCCTTCATCTTGCTTTTTCTCCCTCTTTTACGGTCTGTCTTACGTTTTAGCTTTCCTCAACTTTTCATCGTCCTCTATCTTCTCTTCTGCTATGTTTTCTTCTCGTATTTGATCTACGTCTATTTTTTCTCCTTTTATTTCCTCTTGCAAAGCCCGTTTTCTCCAGTAGTTGGCAAGAATGGATCCCGAGATATTCATCCAGGGACTAAACACGGCAGCTGCAAGGCCAACCGTCCCCAGTTTGCCCATAGAACCTGCCAATCCAGAGGCCATACCACCGTTTTGCAGTCCAACTTCGAGCGCAACTGTTCGTGAAGATCTTTTGTCCAGGCCAAACACCCTGCTGAGCAGGTATCCAAAGAAATACCCTGCTACATTATGAATAACGGACGCAAGAAACAAAATAAAACCGACTTTTAACAGGTTATCCCTGCCGGCAGCGGTGGTTACTGTTGTAAAATAAACGATACCAAACATAGAGAGATAAGGCATCAACTGATCCAGCTTAGGAAACTTTAGGGTGCAAAGGTGATAGCATAAGCCTACAAGGAATGCACCGCCAAAGAAGTTTAACAATTCCAAAGAAGCCATTGCTTCGACAGAAAAAATCTCTTCCAGTGTTGTCCATAAACCAAAGGGCATCAGTAGCAACCAAATTGTAGCAACTAAGGCAATTAACTTCGCCCTTCTCCAATCCCTTGATGTCGCCCTTTTCAAATGGTCGTGGATCAGTGCGGCCCCTATCGGCACAATGACGATCTTGATGATCTCCATCATCATATTGATAAATTTGATCTCAATTAAGGTTCCTGCCAGTAGCTTCATGAGCAAAGGCGTCATAAATGGAGCGATCAGTGTTGCCATAGCGGTGATTGTGACGGACAATATCAGGTTTGCCCTTGCGATATAGACCATTACATTTGAGGCCAGGCCACTGGAACAGGAGCCGATTAAAATGATTCCCGCTGCAATCTCTGTTTCGAAATGGAACACACGGGTTAGCAAATAGCCCATCAACGGCATGACCGAGAATTGGCATAATAAACCGATCATTACTCCTTTCCCACTACTAGCCAAACCCTTAAAATCCCGCATGCTCATTTGGATACCCATGCCGAACATCACGAGTTGAACCACTACAAGGATGAGCCATTTGTTCCGGAGATCAAACTCACCCCAATGCAAAAATGCTGTTGGGTAGATCATTCCTGCGACTACAGCAGTAATGATCCATGCGGTATACTGGTAATTTTTTAAAGCATTTAACGCACCTATACCAATTGCTGCGGTAACGGCCATGGCTACCGCCGCGGGCTGCCATAAGGAAGCGTCAGACTTCAAAAGACCTGTTAGTACGACAGCAAATGCGGCGAATGCGATCAGCAGGCAAAACCTGCGGAAACTATGCATGACAGGTTATTTCAGTAAGTCCGCAATGTGCTGTATCGCCAAGGTCGGACTGGCGAGGATTGGAACCCGTTTTTCAGCTTCCGGCAATCCGTCTACCACGCGCGACATAGAAGCCTGAGCAAGTACGATCACGTCAACTTCTGTGGAAAGTGCAATCAGCGCCTTGGCTACCGTTTCATCATGTTTCTCCGGACTACCCCCCATCAATGCTTCAAATGCGCCTTCGCACAGGACCGAAGTCAGTTCAATATCTTTGCCGGCAATAGCCGCACGGCGTTTAACAAGATCGCTAGTTGGCCCAAGTGTTGTTGGTAAGGTTGCGATCACGCCAATTCTTCTGCCTGTCTGTACCGCCAGATCGGCCATGGGTTGATCTACTCTTAAAACCGGTACAGCCGTTAAGTCCGCCGCCGCTTCAATTGCCGCGCCGATCGAAGAACAGGTCACGAGGATCAGATCCGCACCAGCTGCTTCAGCCGAACTTACGTGGCCTACTACCCGTCTGGAAGTCAGCTTAGTCAATTCATTACGCGCAATGACATCTTTAATCAGACTGTCGTCCACAATATTAAACACATTTACGTCAGGCAGGTATTCACTGCAAAGTTTTTGAAAAATTGGAACTAATGTCGCTGAAGTATGGACAAGTCCGAGTGTTTTAACTTTCATATATTTGGTTCTATTAGGTTATTTATGAGGTGCTATCAGTTACTTGTAAAAAAATCAATCTTACCCACCTGTCCGCCTTTGAAGACCAACTCCAGTTGGTCAACAGCCGATCCTGGGGCATACACTTTGCACAAGGGCGCACCTGGCGAAAGTGGGGCGATCATTTCTACCGCTTCGATGCCCATTGCACGGGCGGCATAACTAGAGGTATCCCCTCCGGCTATAATGATCCTTTGAAAGTTTGTGTTTTCTGCGGCAATCCTTACGATTTCTCCCAACAGCTTGCCATAAAGCATGGCAGTGGCGGACTTACCGAAACCTTTTTCCCTGAATACGCACTCTGTAGCGGCAACACGGGAATCGTCATTGCCAAGACTGGTATGGATAAGTGGATTTTTGCCTTCGGCGATAATTGCGGAAACCGTTAGCGCATAGGTTTCAGCCACAGACCGGATTAAACCAGTATCCGATTCGAGATCAACCGCCGAAACCTGTTCGGCGAGCGAGATCGTATCAATAGCAAGCCCCACAAACCCCCGGTTCAAAGCATACCCGATCTGGCCTGCCGTTACGGCTGAACAGCTTCCGGAAGCCACAATTACCGGCCCTGCTGTCCCGGTATTCCAATCCGATTGTTGCTGGAGCAGACCAGATTCCTGCCAGTAAGCACCTAAAGCCATTTCTATAGCCGAAGAACCCGCAGAGAATAATGTCTCACTATCGGTAGCTTGTCCATCGATCAACTTTCCAATGCTTTTCAGGTCTTCCGTTGTGAGTGCATCAAAGAGTACAACATCACTTGTTGAAAAGTCAACCGCTTTCGTTTCTTGTGGTAGTTTCTGCAACTCCAGTATATCAAATAAACCGATGTTTTTAATGGTCTGCCGACCTAAATGCAAACGAATATCGCTTTCGTCGGCCGGTGTTGTCGGATGATTGCGCATAGAAGGATGCCTGTCGAGCCGGAAAATCTCTCCTTCAGTTCCAATGCCCATCCTGGCAAAGAGGTTGCCGAACAGACAGTACCTGCCCAAGTGAGGGGCAGCGGCCAACAAAGGAACCGTTGCGGTTTTGAACACTGCTGCACCAATATCGATCGCCTTACCGATGCTGCCGATGGTGGGCGAAGAATCAAATGTGGAACATACTTTATAATGCACATGGCGTGGATTTAGCTTTGCCAGCGCAGTAAATGCAGGATATAAAAATGTTTACATTTCTTCCGGCGAATAGGTACGGCTCATACCTGCCACTCCAATCGCCTGTAATCCTGGATAACGTTCCAGCTGTGCAGCGGTCGGGGCTTCGATAAACAGTACCGTTTTAATGCCCGATCTGCTTAAAAACTCCAATGCGTCCGTAGATCCTGTAAAATCATCACCGTAGAAGGCGATGAGCAGCCGATTATTTTCCATGCGTACCATGTCGTTATTTTTTACCGAATACGGATACTGAACGACCAAACTCAGGATATTTAGCGGCAATTTCAGCAACTGATAATCCATCTACCGCCCCCTGCCAGGCTTGCTGTAGGGCAACTACCCCACCGGCCGGGCCGTCTGGGTGCGCCATAATTCCTCCTCCCGCCATATACAACAGATCTACTGTTTTTGTGCGGCGATAAGTTTCAGGCGCCTGACCGCCCCATTGTCCTGAAGATACAACGGGCAATACGGAAAAACCGCCAAGTAAAGGTTGCAAGCAGGATTCGATCGACTTCACCACCGAGTCGTCAGATTCCCAGAATTTATTCTGAATTCCATTCACATGGATTTGATCCACACCTGCCAACCGCCAAAGTTGTTGGTAAGCAGGAAACTCGATGCCAAGTAAAGGGTGACGATTGAGCATGCCCCATCCATTACGGTGTCCATGAATCGCCAGCTCTCCTATATCGCCAATCTTTTTTACGCCAGCTAAGCCAACACTATTCAGGCTGATCATTACGGAAGTTCCGCCAGATTTCAGCACTTTCTCATAGTTGCGTTGCATCTGATCCATTTCATCACTGATGTTAAAAGCATACATCACTTTTTTGCCACTGCGGTCTGCATGTGCATTGATCACTTCCATTACCGCATCAACCCGCTTATCGAAAGGAGAATTGGCAGATGAACCCAATAGCTCATCATCCTTAATAAAATCTATCCCGGCAGTTGCCAGGGTATGGACCAACTCAGCAGTTTGATCCGGACTCATCCCGATACTGGGTTTAATAATGGTTCCGATCAAAGGTCGGTTATAAACACCCGTCAGCTTCCTACAACCGTCAATACCAAATTTAGGTCCAGTAAATTGCGCTCCATAGGAAGGAGGTAGTTTGAGATCCATCAGCTTCAGCCCGGTGAACTGGGTCAGCTCATAAAGGTTTCCCTGTAATGTTGAAATAAGTACAGGAAGATTATAGCCAAAATTCTCGATCGACCATGACACGGTGATCATGGCCCGCTGATATTTTCCTCCCGAAGCAATAACACCAGGAATTGCAGGTCCATCGGCGGTGTCCAAAGCGGAAATACTTTCTACCCGCGCGGCGAACCGCCGTTTCAACGCTTCAGTTTCCCCAGGAACAGCGATAAAGGTTCCGGACGATTGCTCGCCAGCCAATACCTGTGCTGATTTTTCAAGATCAAGCGGCGTTTCTATGTAATATGTTGCAGTTATTCTTTCCATTTTGTTTTCGCTATCTGCTTACTGGTAACCACACGGACATTTCAGAATGCCCGCGGTTGCCCCAGGCAAAATAAGGGACGAGCTTTATTGGAGTAACCGTGTTGGATTCATTTAGTGGACGGTAAAGCACTTTTGTCCAGTCCTTATTTTCAATCAAACGGGCGTTGCCTTCCAGGCTCATCATATCTGTCCCATCAATTTGAATAGGTTTAGCCTTTAGATCGATGGATGCAGGAATGAAGACGTTGAAGATTCTCTTTCCTGGTAAATCCGGGGACTCCAGGCAGTAAACAATAGGTCCACGCTTAACCGCAACCTGATTTCTATTCTCTTCTACCAATGGATTAGATTCCACCAGCTGTGCTTCCATTGGCAACACCAGTTCTACCTGGTCGCCCGCTTTCCATTCCCTGTTGATCTCGGCATAGGTACCCGGTTTTAATACCAGCTTTTCGATTTTTCCGTTCAGTTTCAGACTAGCGTTCGCAGTCCAGCCCGGAATACGGAAAAACAACGAATAGGGCTTGCTGCCTGTCGCTTTTACGCGGATCTTGATGTTCCCATCCCAGGGATAATTTGTTTCCTGGATCATACTTACTTTTGAACCATCGCTCAGGTTGGTGTTGATCGTATTCCCGCCGTACAGGTTAAACCATAGGCCTTTGTCGGAAATGCTGTACGCATAGTCGCTCACTTCAGCTATCGTTCGCACGACATTGGGCGGACAGCAATTCGATAATCCGATATAAGGTACCCGGTCTTTAGACCAGCGTTGTTTAAAGGGCAGATCGTCTGAATAACTCAACGGATTGGTGTACAGGAATTTTTTACCATCCAGGCTAATACCTGAAAGAACGCTGTTGTGTAACGCAAGCTCCATAACATCGGCATATTTTGCATCACCACTGATCTGTAGCATTCGCCAGTTCCACAACACATTCCCAATATTGGCACAGGTTTCGTTATGCGCCGTAAAATTTGGCAGCTGATAATCTCTGCCGAATGCCTGGTGGATCTTTTGTACTTCCGCAGGATTGTAAGATGTTCCGTCCGGGGAAGTACCATCATACAATGAGCCACAGCCACCTGTAACGTACATTTTATGTTGGTTCACATCGTCCCACATCAGGTTGAGCGTCTGCATCAGGGAATCATTGCCTGTTTCAGCGTAAAGATCGGCAACTCCCGCATAAAGGTAATTGGCCCTTACTGCATGTCCCATTGCTTTTGTCTGTTTTAAAAACGGGATCCGGTCCTGATTGTCGTCTGTACCATCTTCAATCTTGCCTTTTATGGCGATCAGATGGTTGGCCAGTTCCAGGTAACGGGGGTCCTTCGTGGTGCGGTACATCTCGACCACACCCATATAATGTGATGGGCAAATGGCATTTCTGGCGAGTGCAGGAGATGCCTTTTGATAAAAATTGTACAGGTATTCTGTCGCTTTCTTTGCAACTGTAAACAGGGTCGTCTTACCTGTAGCCCTGTAATGCACACAGGCAGCAGTCATCAAATGTCCGATATTGTAAGATTCAAAGCTGAGCCGATCCTGAAACTGGTTCTTTGAACCGGTTTTGCGTTGTTCAATCATGGCTTTGGTATAGATATAACCATCTTCCCGTTGGGATTTTGCGATCACTTCAATAGCTTTATCCATTTTGGCATTCAGCTTTGGATCGTGAGTTCTTGCAAACACACTGGCCATCGCTTCCAGGGTTTTGTAATAATCACCATCGTGGAA
>JAPSHM010000390.1 GCA_031179845.1 Pedobacter sp. | reverse complement strand
TATTAAGTCGTCTGGTGTCGCTATGGGTAGACCATATTCCTTCCTCCTACCATCCAGTATGTCCTGAACGTTGTAAAATTGTGCTTCAGTTATTAAAGGTTCATGTAATCCATCGACTAAATGTGCTGGTTCATCCTTATAGGTTGGAACTCTAATTTTGCCACAATAAACGGGGTTTCTTATCGCATGATAAAAATTGTTTTTTTCACATTTCAACCCTTTACCCTGGGCTGCTTTCAAAATGTGCTCACCTGAATAGATGCCTTCTTCCAACTGGTTAAAAACCCATTTCATGATAGAGGCATCCGGCTCATTAATTGCGATGTATTTTCTTCCATCGTCACGAACTTTGTTGGCATAGCCCTTTGGCGCCTTTCCCATCCAACGCCCTTCTTTTTTAGCTTGTCGGATACCTGCCTTTGTATTTAAGCCTCTCCGGTCATTTTCGATCTCAGGTGCAGTTAGATATACAGCTAACATCATTTTGTTTTCAGGGACATTCAAATCCAAAGGTTGCTCAATTGCTTGCGGCTCAATACCAATCTTTTTCAAAGTTGAAATCATTTGATAAGCATCGCTGGTATTTCGGCTAAATCTATCCCATTTAGTAAAGAGCAGTAAATCGGAATTCCCTTTGTTTCGGCGTAAATAGATCATTAGTTTTTTCCATTCCGGGCGTAAGAATGATTTAGCAGAATAGTCTTCAATAAATATTTGCCTCACTTTGATTCTATTCATTTCACAATGCTTCAATAAGACATCCTGCTGACTCCTCAAGGAATAGCCCTTCTCTGCCTGTTCATCTGTACTAACCCTGATATATAAATCAGCTGTCTTCATAAATCTTGTTTTTTAGTTTTACCACTTTTTTCTTTAGTTAAACCTTCTTTTTGGTGCTTAATTGCACGTTTAATGGTTTGTCTTACAGACAAGTTACTTAATTTATAGAGGAAATTCAAGACGATTTTAGCCTGTTCCAGTGTGATAATTGTACCATGTCCGGCTAGGATCTTGACTGTTTTTTCAGGGGTTATATTACGTTTTTCAAATCTTAAATATTCTTGCATAATAATGGCTCTTTAAACCACAAACATGGATGTATAAAAAAAATGTTGGTCACTAGTAGTGATGAATATTTTTTTCTGAACTTTGATTCATCACTACTAGAGATCAACTCATTTTCAGGCTTTTCAACTTTGGCTTATTAAAAATTAGATAGCTATGAGCAGATATAAAGACCCGAATGTAAGAGGCCGCAAGTTTAACGGCAGCGCACACCTGAAATTCAAAATGGTGAAACAATCACCCCCGCCAGAAAATCCGGCAACTGTTAAGGAGTTTCGTTCCCTTGGAGCAGTTCAGGGCAAACCGGAAACCTGACAAAATCGACGAATAATATTCTTCAATCAGTTAACCTTAGTTTCAATATTAACCAGAGTTCAGAAGCAATTCTGTAAGGAGCCTTTTGTAGCCCGCGTGGTCTAAGCAAAGATATATTTTCGTCCACGAAAACCTTTTGCGCCGCTTGCTAGCTGGCTTAAAAAGGCTGCGGAACTTGCCTCTTTGAAATTTTTCTGAGCGTGTTAAACAATCCTTGCTGTAGCCTGAAGGACCAGGAGAAACTTGGTCATTGGATTTTATGAGTGATGTATTAATCAACAAGTGAAAGTTCAGGATATATCGAGCGGTTCAATCGTACATTCCGAAAAAAAATTTTGCATGCCAATTTATTCGAGGATACCATGCAAGTACAACTATTAGCAGAAGATTGGATGTAGGACTATAATTATTGCAGACCAGAGGAATCTCTAAATGGTAAAACGCCAATGGAGTATAAAGCCCTGCCGGCGGCGTGTTCAAATTAATCCAACTTGAAAAAAGTTGGATTAATTTGAACAGATATTATACACCGTCACTATCTTTTAAATCACCTAAGTGGTTCCATTTATTTCTATATCTCCTCTTGGAATCCTTTATAATCTCCGTGTAAGGCTTTCCTTCAACTCGGATATTTATTAACTCCCCGGGTTTCAGCGAAAAGAGTATTTCCAGCTTTATAACTGTACAATGAGGTATATCTATTTTAGAATTTGCCTCAATGTTTACATAATTCCAAAAGGTATTTGTTGATCTGTCCAAATAATCTGGGACGGCTTTTATCAACATCCTGTATTCACAAACTGTTAATTTATTCAGGCACTCTCTGATCTTATATTTCAACATAGTTTTGAATCCCCTTTCTCATGGATACCCTGACTTTCTGCTTCAAATTCTTGAGATCCTAAAGCATCACGCTCTAATTTCTCTATTTTCTCAAGACACATCTTCTTGGCAAGAGCCACAAATGCTACCGACTTATCATATAATTTCAGAGCATCATCCATCAAAACACGGAAGTCGCTTTTATATCGGGCGTCAGAATAACTTCTAAGCAGTATATTAAATAACCG
>JAPSHM010000149.1 GCA_031179845.1 Pedobacter sp. | reverse complement strand
AGCCAAACGGGAGTTTTTAGATTTTAACTCAACTTCCAATCGGGCCGCTCGAAATGACAGGTATACCCGTAAGGATGCTTTTGCAGATAATTTTGATGCTCCTCTTCGGCATTCCAGAAATCAGTTACCGGGACAACTTCAGTTACGAAGGGTCCGGGCCATTTACCAGAGGCTTCCAGTTCAGCAATTACTGCCTGGGCGGTTTCCCGCTGAGCTTCATCCGAAAAAAAGATGGCTGAGCGGTAGGATAGCCCAATGTCGTTCCCTTGCCTGTTTCGGGTTGTTGGGTCATGAATTTGAAAGAAATATTCAAGTAGTCCGCGGTAAGATAAAACCGACGGATCAAAGGTGATTTCTATAGCTTCTGCATGCGTTCCGTGGTTTCGGTAGGTGGCATAGGGAATATCACCTCCTGTGTATCCAACAATTGTGGAAATCACACCTGGATAATGGCGAATCAATTCTTCTACACCCCAAAAACATCCACCAGCGAGAATGGCTTTTTCCGTATTCATATAGCTTTCCTTTTAAGGAGCAAAGGTACAAATAAAATCAGTCCATAGGTGAACCAGAAAGAATTGAACCAATTTTACGGCCCAATTCTTTCTATAGGTAACAACGCCAAATCTGGCGTAGAAAAGTTCTTTTTTAAGCCGTTAACGTGCTCGGCTGAAATTTGTCCCGGTACATTTTAAGCTGTGCCTTCAGGATCTGGCGTGCCATGTGAATGCGGGTCTTCACCGTTCCAATTGGGATATGCAATTCCTCCGCAATTTCATGATATTTATAGCCTTCAAAATACCTCAAAAACGGTTTTGAATAATCCGGTTGAAGTCTGTCCAATGCTTTATGGATATCTTCCATGACGAATTTATTTTCACCAAGGTTTGTAGTAGCGCTGCCACGTAGCTGGTAAGAGGATAGATCCTCAGAAGTCTCCATGATGGCATTTCTTTTGGCACCCTTACGGTAATCATTGATAAAAGTATTTCTCATGATCGTGTAAAGCCAGCCCCGGAGGTTGGTTCCCTGCTTATACAAGTTGTGGTAACGGATTGCTTTAATGATCGTGTCCTGTACCAAATCGTTGGCATCTTCAATGTCGTTTGTAAATTTCAAAGCGAAACTTTCGAGACAAGACCTGTGGCTGCAGATCTCATTGCTTAAAGTGATGTTTTCCATATGTAGAGTATATTAAATAGGTATCAACAATATTGCAATTGCTGTACCAAACTCTATCAAAATCAAGCAGTAACATTTAAAAAAACACGAATTCGGCTTTTATGGACGCTTCACACCGGAATATTTGGCAGATTTCAAACTGAATTAAAATAAATAAAAAAAATTACTTCATACTGGCACAATTGATGCTTTCAACATTAGTTAACTTTTTAGCTAATTACTTCGCCTGGATTTCAATGATACTATCTGGCAGACCCACTGAACTGGCTGTTATTGATATATTTCCAGGTTCTTCCAACGATCGGACGATCGCAAGAGCTAGTCCGTTGAAGGCCTTACGGGAATCACCTTTAAATGATTCCATACTCGTTTGATGCCCATTATCAACTCCTGCAATTTCAGCACCTCCCTGAACTTTGAAACGGATCAGGTGATCAGCATCAGGAATCATAGTCCCGTTACCATCTACAATTTTTGCAGAGATAAAGGAAAGGTCGGCACCATCTGCGTTGATGGTACTTCTGTCGGCAGTTAGTATGATTTTAGCCGGCTTCCCAGCGGTGCGGATCTCTTTGGTCAGCACCACACGCCCATTCTTCCGGGAAACCGCTTTCAAGGTTCCCCTGCTATATGGCACGCGCCACATCACATGAAGGTCATCGGTCTTAGTTTTGGTTCCTAATGATTTTTCGTTGAGAAACAGTTCTACTTCATCAGCATTGTTATAGTAAGCCCATACATCTACCAGCTGCCCGTCTTGCCAGTTCCAATGGGGAAATATATGCAGCACGGGCGTGTCGGTCCATTCACTTTGATACAGGTAATAAACATCCTTGGGGAAACCTGCCAGGTCAATGATCCCAAAGTAAGAACTCCGGGCAGGCCATGGATATGGGGTTGGCTCACCCAGGTAATCAAAGCCAGTCCAAACGTAAATACCTGAAACCAGGTCAAGCTTCTTAAATGCTTTCAATGTTCCCTCATGGGTCGAACCCCAGGGTGTATAGCAATTGTCATACGCTGAACAGGCCAGTTCCGCATTTCCGGTGAGTAAAGGCTTATCCCAGGCGGTAGGCCAGATCCGCATGCTATCGGAAGGCATTGCATAATAACCCCTGGTTTGTAGGGCAGACGTAGTTTCCGTGCCAATAAATTTTTGATCAGCGCCCCAGGTCTGGTGAACGTCTTTATATTTACTGTGATTGTAATTGTATCCGATCAAGTCCATTGCACCGGATTTGATGAGGTTATTCCAGGGGTTAACCTCATTATTTGCGGTGGTCACAGGCCTGCTTTGATCCAGCCGCTTCACAATACCAACCAGTTCCCTTGCGATCACCCGGCCAGTTGTATCACCTTTTGCTGCGTCGCCCCATTGTTCCTGAATTTCATTGCCCACACTCCAGATAAATACACTAGGATGATTCCGATCGCGAAGGACGTGATCTTCCAGATCTTTTACGTGCCATTTATCCCAGTCCTGGCTATAATCGAATTTATTTTTTTCCTTTTTCCACATGTCGAAGGTTTCATTCATCACAATGAAGCCCATCCTATCGCAAAGATCAAGCAACTCGGCAGCCGGAGGATTATGGGCGGTCCGGATCCCGTTACAACCCATCGCTTTCAATAACTCAAGCTGGCGTTCCGCAGCGCGCACATTAAAGGCTGCCCCTAAAGCCCCCAAATCGTGGTGGTTGCACACACCCCTGATTTTCAGCCGCTTTCCATTCAAAGAAAACCCTTCGCTTGCATTGAATTCAAAAAAGCGAATACCAATATTGGTCCGGTAAGTATCCACGACCTTATTACCAATGCTCACTTTGCTGATTGTGTGGTAAAGATCTGGTTTCAGATCTGACCAAAGCATCGGATTGTTAATCATCAGGCTTTGAGTGATCGTCCTTGAATCATTTGGCAAGAAGAAGGATGACACAACACTTCTCACTGCTTTTCCAGCAGGTGAATACAAGGTAGTCACCAAACTTGCTTTGCCGGTTTTACCAGACAGGTTATTGATCTTAGTTTCTATTTTGATTGTTGCCGACTGCTTGCTTACCTTGGGTGTAGTGATATAAGTCCCCCAATTGTCGACCATTACTTTTCCAGTGGTAACCAGGTAAACACTTCGATAAATGCCAGAACCAGAATACCATCTTGAATTTGGCTGTTCTGAATTATCTGCTTTTACAACAATCGTATTATTTCCATTATAATTTAAATAGGGTGTAAGGTCATACCGAAAGGAAATGTATCCGTTGGGGCGAATGCCAAGTGACCTACCGTTGATCCATACTTCACTGCTTTTATAAATGCCTCCAAAATCTATGAAAACAGATCTCCCTTTTGAGGATGCCGGAATGAAGAATGTTTTACGATACCAGCCAATCCCACCTGGCAGCGCACCTCCACCCTGTCCGGATGGATTCTTTTCATCAAATTTTCCTTCTATACTCCAGTCATGGGGCAAATTTAAAAGTCGCCAGTCCGCATCGTTGAACGCGGGATCGATTGCTTTTCTTTCGTCTCCAAGATAAAATTTCCAACCTTTGTCAAAATTCTCAACTGATCTGCCCTGCGCCTTTACCTGCGGTACAAGGATGGTCAGGAAACAAAAAAAAAGTACTGCTCTTACTATTAACATTCGTATAGGATTGATCTAAAATTAAAGGTAATCATTAAAGACGAAAATCCTATTCTTTATCCCTATTTGTGCAACCGATTGCCGTTAGGAACTAACCGCATTTACGACAGGTTTCAAATATAAAAAAACGAACAAAAATCAAATACAGTGTGTTTAGCAATTCAATATTTAATCATTAATCCAAATATTATGACACTAGTAAAATTCAACGAAAAGACCAACAGGAATCTCGTAAACCCAGGTTATAACGACATTTTTGACACACTCTTTAAAGACTCTTTTATATCCGACCGGATGATCTCAAGAGTACCAGCTGTGAATATTTGTGAAACTGACGACAGTTACCAAATCGAACTTGGCGCACCAGGTTTAAAGAAGGAAGATTTCAAGGTTAATCTGGATAAAAATATCCTGAACATATCAGTTGAGAAACAACAAGAGGAAACAGAGACCAATAAACAATACGCCAGGAAGGAATATGGCTATGATTCCTTTGTCAGGTCCTTTGCCCTGCCCGACTCAGCTGATAACGGCAATATTGAGGCAACTTACACGGATGGAGTTTTGAAGATCCAGGTTGCCAAAAAAGAAGAGGCTAAAATGACCCGTAAACAGATCAGCATTAAATAAAATAGTCAATTGAAAAAATCAGATCTTACTAAACCGGTTATTAACTGAGCTAATAACCGGTTTTATAAGTAACTCAGCTCTCCAGCAACTCAGCAATTTCAGGTGTAAGCTGTCCTTGTATATGTCTGAACTCGCCTTCTGACACCCAGTTTTTCAGCACCCTGAATACCGCACGCACCTCCTGTTCAGCACTACCACCAAAATCCACTTCTGCGGTTAAGATTGACCGGCAAACTTCATCTAAAAATTCATCCTTTGTTCTATACTTTTTCGGCTTGTCATGTATTTTCCAATCGTGAACGTACAACCCTTTAATAGCCATCGGGAGTTCGGAAATCAGATGTAACGATTCCTGTGGCGTGATCCGATCGCGTATGGTATTGAAGACGGCTTGTAATACCCGATAAGCATGGCCGATATTTTCCGGCGTTCCCAGTTCTTTTGCCAAAGCCTTGAGAAAAGCATTGCCTTCTGTTGCGTAATTTTCAAAATAATGTTCCATAATTATCATTCTTAAGTACCTGGTTCATTTCAACCTAAAATTAGGGATTTCAGTTTTTACAGGTTACCAGAACTAATACGGAGATTTTGATTCAAATTACGGGTAATGAAGTTATAAGAAATCTTCCGGACGGAATTCAGATTTTTCCATCAGCTGCCAGCGCCTTCTGCTGTTGCTTCCAAAATGTTCCCTGGCCGGCTCAAGACTGTAATGTGCGCCGGTAATTGTGAGATAACTTGATTTTGTTCCTATGAATAATTTATAAGGCTCGCCGGATGAATCGGTCACTATTGCAACATCATAATTGTCGATACGAAGCTCAACAATAGCACAAGGTAAGTACTGCCTATTGAGGAGCTTTAAAATTCGAAGATTGATTACCATGAAAGGATTTAAATTCGCACTATTAATTTTGCGCAAATTACGCGATAAAATCCGACCGATAAATACCCGTTCTGCTACGTAAAAGACGCATAATTTTAGCGACATCAGATCCAGCGGCTTAAAATCAAACGCAGTCAGAACTTTTCTTAGTGATGGTTGTTGAATAGGCTCATTGAGTTTTAAAATGAGCGTAATGAAACAATCAACGGAGCTTCCCCATCCTAAACGAAGGATAACAGTGACAGACGCCGTGCTGATCATTGTAGGGATCGTTGTTGGTGCAGGAATATTCAGGGCACCATCGCTTGTTGCAGCGAACACCAGCAACGACACCATGTTCTTTTTGGCCTGGATTTTAGGCGGGATCGTATCTATAGCAGGGGCCTTGTGTTATGCGGAACTTACTACAGCCTTTACAAACACAGGCGGAGATTACCATTTCCTCAACCGGGCATACGGAAAGCGGCTCGCATTTCTTTTTGCCTGGGCAAGGATCAGTGTGATCCAAACGGGTTCCATTGCCTTATTGTCTTATATTTTCGGTGACTATTTTTCACAGGTCTATAGTTTGGGCGAACATTCCTCCTTCATTTACGCGGCCATGGTCATTATCGTTCTTACCGCCCTTAATATGACAGGAATACGGTTTGGCACGGGAACCCAAAGACTATTCACTTTATCAGAAATTGGCGGCGTATTACTAATTGTCACTTTCGGTTTACTCTATTCTGGTCCGACTGTGCCCATCGTTGAGCCAGCTCAGGCGGGAAGTGCTGGCAGTTCGCTTGGCCTCGCGATGATCTTCGTTTTACTCACTTACGGAGGTTGGAATGAAGCGGCCTATATTTCGGCCGAGCTTAAGTCGGGCAGCAACGGGATGATCAGAACACTGATCATCAGTATATCAATTATAACTGTACTATACCTGTTAATTAACGTCGCCTACATCAAGGTTCTCGGACACGGGGGGCTTGGCAGATCGGCCGCAGCAGGGGCCGATCTAATGCGGCTAACCGCAGGCTCAACCGGTACGTACATCATCGGAACGCTGGTCGCAATTTCAGCACTCACTTCTGCCAATGCTACGATATTTACCGGGGCGCGAACGAACTATGCATTAGGAAAAGATTTCAAGATCTTTTCTTTCCTCGGAAGATGGAATGAGCGGGCTTCAGGTCCGGTAAATGCCTTTTTAATTCAAGGCCTGGTTTCCCTTGCCTTGATCTCTTTCGGACTATTCACGCGGAGTGGCTTTGAAACAATTATTGAATATACGGCACCGGTCTTTTGGTTCTTTTTCCTTCTGGTTGGAATAGCCTTATTTGTGCTAAGAAAAAAAGAGCCAGAAATCTACCGGCCTTTTCGCGTACCCTTATACCCAATAACACCTATAATTTTTTGCTTAAGCAGCGCATACCTGCTCTATTCAAGCGTCACCTATACTGGCTTCGGCGCTTTGGCAGGAATTTACGTGTTGCTTGCAGGCGTGATCATTTTGCTGATTTTTAGGAAACCCGATCGGCATGTAACGATTGAGAATCCCGCTAAAGTATCCGCAGACACCGTTTAAACCCAGCTCCCGACAAATATTAAAAAAAAACACATATACTAAATACAAATCTTATGAAAAATACAGTAAAATTTCTGCTCAGCATTACCCTGCTTTTCTGTGGTACAACACTTTATGCGCAACCAAAACTTGATGTACCCTATGTACCCACCAACTATAAAGTGGTTGATGCCATGTTGAAACTGGCCAATGTAAAATCTGGGGACGTAGTCTATGATCTTGGATGTGGTGATGGCCGAATTGTGGTGACTGCCGCAAAAAAATATGGTGCAACAGGAAAGGGTTTTGATATTGATCCCAAACGAATCGCCGAGGCAAATGAAAATGCCAAAAACGCAAATGTCAGCAGTAAAGTGAAGTTCGTAAACGCAAATTTATTTGATACAGACCTCAGTGGCGCGTCGGTCGTAACCATGTACCTGTTGCCTACAGTGAACATGAAATTACGTCCAAAGATCCTGGCATTGAAACCGGGAACAAGAATTGTTTCTCACGCTTTTACAATGGGCGACTGGAAACCAGAAAAAGTTGAGCAAGTGGATGGTGCTACGATCTACTTCTGGACCGTACCAAAAAAGTAACAGCATTGGCCTTCGAAAACTAACTCTAGTACCCTAACCTCTGACACGTATGGAAGCGCTAAATTACAAATTATCAAATGGAGAGTTGGTTACCATAGTTGACCGATCTGATTTGCCAAAAGCTTATGAAGTTTATGCTGAAAACGGCCAACTTCTGGGAACGATCTTTACCGATCTGGAAGAGGGGACTGAGGATTCGGAATTAAAGCCGTTTGCAGCTGAATTGAAACAAGCGATCTATGACTACCGGCCGGAATCCTAGCCTTCTACTTTTATCTCATAGAAGCGGCTGCAATAGGGTATAGAAATTCGCAGCTAAAAGCAGAAGAATTTAATATTTTTCCATGGGTTAAAAAAAATGCGTTATTTTAACCCATGGAAGAGATTATCAGTACGGTTAACGATATTGTCTGGAGCAATGCACTTATTTTGCTATGCATGGGCGCAGGCATTTATTTTTCGGTAGTTACCCGATTTGTACAGGTACGCTACCTGAAGGAAATGGTTAAACTTCTATTTCGCGGAGAGAGCTCTGCGAAAGGTGTAAGCTCCTTCCAGGCATTTGCCATCGCAATTTCTGGTCGAATCGGTACAGGCAATATTGCAGGAGTGGCCACAGCAATTGCAATGGGCGGTCCGGGCGCTGTTTTCTGGATGTGGGTCATTGCTTTTTTAGGGAGCGCATCTGCTTTCATTGAAGCCACTTTAGGTCAAATTTACAAACAGGTAAACAACGGACAATATCGCGGAGGGCCTGCGTTTTACATTGATAAAGGTCTGGGAATAAAGTGGTACGCGATTACTTTCGCAGTAGCTACCATCCTAAGCACCGCATTGTTTCTGCCTGGTGTTCAAAGCAATAGCATTGCAACGAGCATGGATAACGCTTTTCAAATTCCGGTTGCCTATACTGGTGCCACCGTCGCGGTACTCCTTGGGATGATCATTTTTGGCGGCGTAAAACGAATTGGGAAAGTAGCTGAGGTTGTGGTTCCATTCATGGCAGGTGCTTATATTTTGATGGCAGTGATCATCATGTTCATGCACTTTAAAGAAATTCCTTCCGTTTTTATGCTGATCATCAAATCTGCATTTAACCTGGAACCTGCATTCGCAGGCGTTTTCGGAACGGCGATCGCCTGGGGCGTAAAACGTGGGATCTATTCCAATGAAGCCGGACAGGGTACTGCGCCTCATGCAGCAGCCGCGGCAGAAGTTAGCCATCCGGCCAAGCAGGGATTGGTGCAGGCATTTTCAGTATATGTAGACACTTTGTTCGTCTGTACTGCCACTGCATTCATGATCTTATTTACGGGACAATACAATGTGATCAATCCAGAGGGAGGATTCCTAATCGAGAATATTCCCGGGGCCAATTATGGCCCGGAATACACGCAACACGCGGTAAACGCGCACTTTCCAAACTTAGGTGGTGGCTTTGTAGCCATATCGCTTTTGTTCTTTGCCTTTACAACGATCATGGCTTACTATTATATTGCGGAGACCAACCTGAGTTTCCTCGATAAAACCGGAAATAAATGGGCATTGTGGGCTCTGCGTCTACTGATCCTATTCGCAACCTTCTATGGATCTGTGAAAACAGCAGAAGCGGCCTGGACTTTAGGCGATATTGGTGTAGGTGTGATGGCCTG
>JAPSHM010000148.1 GCA_031179845.1 Pedobacter sp. | reverse complement strand
GATCATTGATGCTATGAAGGCGAGGCTCAAAAGCCATTTAATTTTTTTAGTAATCATAATATGATGATTTGAAATGAATTAACAGTTATTCGTCCGGTTAAAATTGAACATTTAAGCCAAAGTTGAAAGTTTTCAATTGCGGGTAATACCAGCCTAAGCTGTTCGTATTCTCCGGGTCAACATTCAAAATATCAGTGATGGTAAACAGGTTTTGTCCATTGGCATATATTCTAACTCCAGTTAGGTTCAGCTTCGCTAAAAAATCGCTTTTGAAGGTATAGGCCAGCTCAACATTTTTCAGACGAATATAAGTTGCGTCTTTGAGCCAAAAGCTGCTGGTTACGTAATTATTTCCGTTAGCATTTAATGATAATCTGGGCAAAGTAGCATCTGGATTATCTGGAGTCCAACGATCTAACCATTCTTCTGTAACTCTACCGCTATTATAAAATGCCCATGCGGAGTTCTGAGTAAGCATTTGCTGAGAACGTGCTGCGCCCTGGAATAAGAAGCTGGCCTCAAAGCCTTTAAAATTTACGCCACCACTGATGCCATAGATGATTTCCGGCAACGAACCTCCACCGAGGTAAGTGACATCGAAATCATCAATCTTGCCGTCTGGTGTTCCATCAGCGCCACTAATGTCCAGGTACTTAATATCCCCCGGACCCGTGGTTGCAGAGAACGCGGTTGTTTTAGGAGAATTGTTATAATCATCCATATCCTTGAAAATACCAATCGCTTTATAACCGTAATTGCCACCATTTGGACGGCCAGTTATTTTTTTACCTGCCGGAACATTAACAGCCTCTGCTGCATCGATGATCTTGTTTTTTGCATAGGTTATATTGCCGTTTACAAAGTAGGACCAGTTGCTGGAGATTTTATTGTGGTGGCTTAATGACAATTCGATACCCTGATTGGTAACTTGCCCAATATTTTCTGTCGGTAAATTTGCACCGAAAGATAGCGGAACAGACAAACTTCTGGTTCCCAGGATATCTTTTCTATCTTCTTTGAAATAAGTGAAATCTATCCCTATTAAGTTGTTTAACAATCTGGTTTCAAAACCTACATCCATTTTGGTAGAAGTTTCCCAGGTAATATTCGGATTTGCAATTGCACCTGGCGCTAATCCGTTCGACAAGCCGTTTCCAAACGGATAGTCATTTGGACTTAAATCGTATCTGTTGTAATATCCAAAACGGCTGTCAATTCTATCGCTTCCAAGAAGTCCGTAAGAGGCTTTAATTTTGAAATATTCTATTGCTTTTAAATTTTTCATGAAATCTTCGGCAGACATTAACCAACCGGCCGAAACGGCAGGGAAATATCCTGTTCTATTATTAGGTGCAAAGTTTTCAGATTCATCACGTCTTAAGCTTCCCTGAAGAAAATACTTATTGTCGTAGTCATAGTTAACACGTATTGCGGCACTACGGAGACCTGTCTTATCTTCTTCATCTTCAAGCACTTCGTTTGCTGCTGGCCCAAAGCTGATCAGCTCCAACGCAGCACTTTCATACGAATTTCTGGAGCCAGTTAAACCGCTACTTTGATTTTCTTTTTGCAGAAACAAAGCCAAAGCAGAAATTCCATGTTTTCCAAAGCGATTCTCGTAATTAAGATGCGCCTGTAATTCTAAACCCTGAGCCTCTCCAAATTCTTTCGATAGAGATGACTTTGAAGGCGCAGTCGTGGCGTATGTTCCGTCTGGATTCTTAACATATAGTGGCACCCAGGCGTTCCAGGTTTTATTGTAGTTGAAACTTCTATCGAATGCCATCACACCTTTTACGGATAATCCCTTTACGCCTGGTATATCCTGAATCAATTGAAAATTGGTTAGTAGAAAATTACCTGAAGTTCTGTTGTAGCCACTTTCTTCACTGATCATGGCCAATGGATTTGGATAGGAACCCGGACTTGCTAATCGTCCATCAGGATATTTAGCCAGGAAAATGGGCGGATTGCGCAGTGTATGTTCAAATATACCTCCCGCTGGCGGCGCAACTTTGTTTTCTAACCGTCCGGAAAGATCCACAGAAAAACGAGTGCTGTTCGTAACCTGAATGTCTAAGTTAGTACGAATATTATATCTTTTATAACTTAAAGACTCGTACTGTCCATCTTCATCTAAATAGCCCAGGGAGGTGAAATACTTTACTTTTTCTGTACCACCGCTTAGCGATATATTGTGTTGCATTCTAGGTGCGCTTCCACCAAGCACAAGGTCCATCCAGTCGGTATTTGGATAGAGTTCGGGATCAGCGCCAGTTCTAAAACCGTCTAAACGCTCTAAGGAAAATTCAGGACTGGCATTGGGGTTATCATTTAGCTTCGCTTCATTGAAAAGCACCGCATACTCGTACGAACCCAGGTTCTTAGGAAGTCTCGTTACTTGTGATAAACCATAATTGAAAGTATAGTTTGCCGTAAGTTTTCCCAGCTTACCACGCTTGGTGGTCACCAACACAACTCCGTTTGCACCTTTTACTCCAAATATCGCTGCGGATGAGGCATCTTTTAAGATGTTTACCGATTCAATCTCATTTGGGTCCATTTGAGAAAAATCTCTGGATGAGCGAACAATCCCGTCAACAACATAGAGCGGTTCCATAGATGCATTTTTACCAAAGGTGGCATTACCCCTGATATAAATCTCCGCTGCATCCTTGCCAGGCTCTCCCGCTGGTTGTTTAGTAATCACACCTACAACCCGCCCTGCAAATGTGTTGGTTAGATCGCCAACCGGACTTTGGAGTAATTCTTTATTGTTAAGGGTGGAAATAGATCCGGTAACACTTGCTTTTCGTTGTGTACCGTAGCCTACAACGACCACATCATTTAAGGCATTTTCAGCTTCTTCCATAGTTACATGGAAAGTCCCTGATTTTGAAACCGCTAGTTCTTGTGTCTTAGTGCCAACATAGCTGAACACCAATAGCGCCGCGTTTCCCGGGATTTGTATACTATAATTTCCGTTAACATCAGAGGAAGTTGCAACGGTTGAACCTTTTATTAAAACCGAGACTCCTGGTATCGGACTACCTGTTTTATCCGTAATCTTTCCAGTTACAGCTAGGTTTTGAGCCATCGCCTTTTGTAGGAACGTGGTGGTGATTAGCAAAATAATTAAAAGTATTGTTCTTCTCATTTCGTTTATATTTATAAATAATTAATGTTTTTACTGGGCTACGAACCTAAATTGAAACACGGTTTCATTAGCCTTACCCGCTCTCAGCACCATTTCAGAATCGCTGATAGAAATGATCCGGTAATTATTTGAAGTCACATCAGTAACACCTATAAAAGTAGAAGGAGGGGTACCCGGGAGTGTGATAGAAGCCAGGCCAGCACCGGATACGATCGTAGAGTAAGTAAAGGTTACCTGGTTGTAAGACCGGTCGGCACCACAAGCGTAATTTGGTTGCACGTTACCAGCGTTAAATGTTGCACCATTCGCATTGTATGATATTTTGAAATCATTATCGATAAAAGCAAAAGTGTATACATCATCGGCCTGACAATCAGCCAGCGCTCCACCACCAAAATATTCCGCGGGATTGTTTTCTGTACCGACAGTGATTGGTGAAAGCGACTGGGAATCTAATTTCCAGGAATGAGCAGTGAGCATTTTAAAGTCCGGACTATTTAGGATAGGAGTGAGGTCGTCATTATCGATAGAAATTTTTGTGGTGGCAACGTCATATCCTCCCTTTCCGTAGGCATACAACTTTACCTCGTAGTCACCCTTCTTCAGGAAGTAAGCTTCCTTGTTCGCGGTACCCGAAGTTAAACCCTGGCCATCACCCAGATCCCACTGGAATCTATACGCATTTTCCGAACTGCTTTGTAATAGATAAGTATTCACTTTTCCGGTTACCTCAGTAACTTTAAACGATGCCCTGGCTGCTTCTCCAAGTTCTCCATCATTTTTTTTACAGCCCGAAGTTAAAAGGGAAGCCAGCAAAACTGGAAGGTACAGTCTTCTAATCCTGTACGAATGTTTCAGTAATCTCATAAGAATTTACATTTGGTTTTTATTGAGTAATTGTGATGTAAAGGTATCAAGTGGATGATCGCTTGCTGATTTTTGGCATACATCATTACTACATCAACCCTCAAAATAATGCGCTTAAACAAGGTTTTTTGATTGCACATCGATTCCTTGAAAGTTTTTGGCTACTTTTATTCTGACCATATGACTAAACTGACTTCTCTTTTAATTGTTGTAATTGCTTTATTTGGCTCAATTACATTCGGACAGAACCCTATTGGTTTGCCGGAAATCACCCATTATGAAAAAATGACTTATGGTGCCGGTACTCAGAACTGGGGTATTCAGCAAGATCGAAACGGGATTTTATATTTTGCGAATAATGAGGGGCTGCTAACCTTTGATGGGACTTATTGGAAAACCTATCCAATACCTAATAAAACCATTGTCCGATCCTTGACGATCGCGCCAGACCATAAAATTTACGTAGGTGCGCAGGGAGATTTTGGATATTTTTCTCCCGCATCAAATGGGAAACTACAATATCATAGTCTCCTAAATAAAGTTCCGGGGAAGTACAAATCGTTTGCTGATATCTGGGATATTGTAGCGTTAAAAAATGAAGTGTTCTTTCGGGCGGAGAATAGGTTGTTTAAATTGTCAGGCGACAAGATCACAGTGTACGACAATCATTCGCAATGGATTTTTTTGGGAGTGGCCAATAAAAAAATCTATGCGCAGAATAAAGCACAGGGTTTACTTCAATATCAGGACGATCGATGGGTTAGGGTGCTTAAAAATGATATGCCTAAAGACTATTGGGTGAGCTCAATCTCATCCTATAACGCGGATACTTTACTGCTGTCTACCTGGCAAAACGGATTGTTTACTTTGAGTAATCACAACTTATCAACGCTCAAAGATTTTCGGTCGGAAAAATATAGTAATGATCAGATTTCAGATGTAGTCAAGCTAAATGAAGAGATGTTAATCATTGCTACGAATATCAACGGCTGCTATATTGTTAACAAAAGGGGTGAGCTGATCTACCATTTCTCCAGAAAATTTGGCCTGCAGAATAGTTCTGTTCTAAGCATGCTCAAAGATAAACACAACAACATATGGCTGGGTTTAAACAGCGGGATTGATTTCATTGCCATTAGCGATGCCATAAGGCATATTAATCCGGATATTTTTGATGGGGGCGTTGGTCATGCATCTATTAAATTTCGGAAAAATCTATATTTCGGCCTTTCGGGAGCTGTGTTTTCAATGCCATTTAACGGTAAGGGCGACATCAGTTTGTTGCAAAAAAAACTCGATCAGGTCGAAAACACTTACGGACAGGCTTGGGGTATGAATATCGTTAACGATCGATTGTTACTTGGAAAGCATGAAGGTGCTTTCCAGATTATTGGTACTAATGCAAAAAATGTTGCTGCGCAAAAAGGTTACTGGACCTTTTTAAACTATAAGTTTGATGGTATTCCAGTTGTGTTGGCGGGAAATTATAATGGGATCGATATCCTCACCGAAAAGAAAGGAGCTCTGGTTTTGAGTGGAAAAATTGAAGGTTTCCAGGAGTCCGCCAGATTTGCTACGGTAGACAGTGACCAAATTATTTGGACTTCTCATCCTTATAAAGGAGTTTATTCAATTGACATGAGCCAAAAGCACTCTCCCAAAATTAAACTCTATACCAAAGCAAACCAACTACCTTCAACATCTAATAATCACGTCTATCACATAAAGAATAGGATTGTTGTCACAACAGAGAAAGGCGTTTACGAATTTAATCGAGCTTTAGACCAATTTGAGCCATCAGCGCTATTCAGCCCACTTTTCAATGATTTATATATCCGATATCTTAAAGAAGATGGGGATGGCAATGTTTGGTTCGTACAGGAAAAAAACCTGGGTGTGTTTGATTTTTCAGGAGGTAAGCCGAAATTAATTTATATACCTGAATTGAATGGGAAAATGGTAAGCGGGTTTGAGCACATCAATCCCTTAAACAAGAACAACATAATAGTAGGTGCCCAGAAAGGATTTTATCACATTAATTATGAAAAGTATTTACAAAACTTCAATAAGCCAACGATTCGCATTAATGTGGTAAAAGCAATAGGGAAGACAGACAGTCTCCTTTTCGCAGGATACTACGGGGAAGTAAATGACTTAAAAATTCAGCACACCATCCCGAAAGTTAAATACCATTGGAACTCCTTTCATTTTGAGTTTGCAGCGATTTTGCCAAAGAACCAGGTTACGATAAAGTATAGTTATTATTTAGATGGATTTGACAGTCAATGGTCGGAGTTTACCAGTAAAACGGAGAAAGACTATACGAATTTGCCACATGGTAGATACGCCTTCAAGGTTAAAGCTACCAATAATTTTGGGAACGAATCAACAATTACTGTTTACAAGTTTATTATTCTACCTCCTTGGTATCAAACTATTTACGCCTATTTCATATATGGGTGTTTAGTCGTCTGCGTCATTTTGCTGATTTATCAACGACAGAAAAGGAAGTTCTTGAATCAACAGCTGGCCTTTCAAAAGGAAGAAGATCGATTAAAATATTTGCATCAGCTGGAATTAGATAAATCCGAACAGGAAATAGTTAAGCTTAAGAACGAGCGGTTAATAACTGAAATAGAGATGAAGAATTCGGAATTGGCATCAACTTCCATGCACTTGGTTCAGAAGCAGGAATTATTGACGAAGATTAAGAATGACCTGGGTAGATTAAATACTAATGTACCTTCAGACGACAATCTGTATAATTTGAGAAAGATTATCAGATTGCTATCGTCTGAAGAAAAGACAGGTGAAGGATGGGAACAATTTTCGATTTATTTTGACAAAGTACATGCTGATTTTTTGGACGGTTTGAAGACCGTCTACTTAAATATTACAACGAACGATCTAAAGCTCTGTGCTTATTTAAAATTAGGTTTATCGACCAAAGAAATTGCAGAACTGATGAAAATATCGCCGCGCGGGGTCGAGATCAGCCGCTACCGCTTGAGAAAGAAATTGCAAATACCTTCCGAGGTAACGCTGTTTGACTTTTTATCCGAATTTAAGCACGGGCAGAACTCATCCTAATCGAATTATTGGCCAATCACCCCTAAATTTTTTGATTTAAGTTACGCTCGTTTTTTAATTATAGAATAAGAAATATAAATTGTTATTTACAACTATGAAGCCCCTTAAAAATATTGTTTGTGCATGCTTATTGATTTTTTGTGTTTCAAATTCTTCGGCGCAGGAGTTTGAGCTTCACAGTCCAGATGAAAAGCTGTCTGTTACTTTGTCATTAGAAGAGGGGAAACTCTTTTATCGGGTGTTTTTGCAGGGTGATGAAATGTTGGAAAAATCACCTTTAGGGTTGCGTGGCCGTGAAATAGATTTGTCTGCGAATCTCCATTTTAAAGGGCAGCATTCCCGTACGATCGATGAAAGCTATACGGAACCTAAGATCAAAAAAAGCACAGTTAACTATCAAGCCAATGAGCTAATTTGTAAGTTTGAGAACTCAACTAAAAACCAGTTGGAAATCGTTTTTCGCGTCAGCAATAATGATATTGCCTTCCGGTATCAAATCCCACAAACTGGAGAACCAGCCAACTTGATGATCGAGGAAGAATTAACAAGCTATAATTTCCCGGTTGGTGCGACAACTTTTCTAACTCCTCAGGCAACTCCTATGATCGGCTGGATGAAAACGAAACCTAGCTACGAGGAAGAATATACGGCAGACCAGAAGTTAGGTACTCCATCGAAATGCGGAGTGGGTTACACCTTTCCGAGCTTGTTTCGTGTAGGTGATAAAGGTTGGGTTTTACTCTCTGAAACCGGAGTAAACGGAGCATACTGTGGCTCAAAATTGAGTGAAGGAACGAAAGATGGGTTATACAAGATTGCTTTTCCTGAAAGTGGAGAAAATAACGGAATGGGAAGTCCAAAGCCGGTTATAGCTTTACCTGGATGCACACCTTGGCGGACGCTTACCGTAGGGAAAAGCCTTAAACCAATTGTTGAAACTACAATTCCATTTGACGTGGTAGAGCCTCAATACAAGGCTACTAAAGCTTATACGTTTGGTCGGTCCACCTGGAGCTGGTTGTTGTGGCAGGATGGAAGCATTAATTACGATGACCAAAAACAGTTTGTCGACCTTTCGGCTGCAATGGGCTACGAATTTGTTTTGGTTGATAACTGGTGGGACTCGAAAATTGGTCGCGAAAAAGTTGAACAATTGGTTAGCTATGGCAAGGAAAAAGGGGTAGGCATATGTTTATGGTACAATTCGAATGGCTTCTGGAATGATGCGCCGCAAGGGCCGAAAAACAGAATGAATACGACTGTCGCCCGAAAACAGGAAATGGCTTGGATGCAGCGCATTGGTATAAAAGGCATTAAGGTAGATTTTTTCGGTGGCGACAAACAGGAAACTATGAAGTTGTATGAGGATATTCTTTCCGATGCAAACACATATGGCCTGACCGTCATCTTCCACGGTTGCACACTGCCCCGCGGTTGGGAAAGAATGTACCCTAATTTTGTGGGAAGTGAAGCAGTACTTGCGTCCGAGAACCTGATCTTTACGCAGCATGCAAACGACAATGAAGCGTTTAATGCGACTTTACACCCCTTTATCCGGAACGCTGTAGGTTCTATGGACTTCGGACCTGTTCTCTTAAACAAGTACCAAAACAAAGGTAACACAAAAGGAATTGTGCGGAAAACAAGTGAAACTTTTCAGCTGGCCACGGCTGTCCTATTTCAAACTCCTGTGCAGAATTTTGGAATTACTCCGAATAATCTAAAAGGAATGCCAGTTCATGTAATGGAATTTATGAAAGGGGTTCCGACAACCTGGGACAATACAGTGTTTATAGATGGATATCCAGGGAAATACTGCATACTTGCCCGACGCCACGGAGAAACCTGGTATATCGCAGGTATAAATGCGGAGCAACAAGAGAAGATCGTCACTGTTTCGCTTCCCATGTTATCGGAGAATGAAGTAGTATTGTATTCAGATGATCAAGAAAGAAAGCCGCAGATGACTAAAGTGCGTCTTCAAAAAAATAAACAAGTAAAGCTCAAATTATTACCTGAAGGAGGTGCTGTA
>JAPSHM010000389.1 GCA_031179845.1 Pedobacter sp. | reverse complement strand
CCGTAAATATATTTGATTCAATATCCTGTAAATATTGTTCGGATTCATCTTTATTAACCGATAATGCAAAAAAAACATTTTCCATACTATCTACCCCTTAATAATTTTTTTAAATAATATCATACAATTTCTACTTGTTTTAAAAAATTTTTTTTCATCCTCCTAAATAAATTCATTTTTTTACCCATATTACATTAATTGTCATTACAATATGAAAAACCAAGGAAGGGAAGGTCTACTGATGAATTGTGGTGTAGAAAATCATACAACTTATAAGAAGGAAGATATGAAGAAGTGTCAAGAATGTGGCCAAAGTAATTGTCCAGACTGCTTAAGTTATGATAATAATAAATGCCATCATTGCGAAAAAGAATGGGAATAGACGAAAACTTGCACAATGTCTAAATAGTGAATACGGATAGAAAAGTAAAGTTTTAAAAAAATGATTCCGGTAACAAAAAATCCAGCATTTGCGAATCATAAACTGTGATATTAAAAGGGTTAGAAAAACAAAAAAGTTTTACAAACGAAAATAAGAGGAGATGTTTTGAATGTCAAAAACAATAGAAGAACTATCACAACAAGGGAAATTTAGAGCCTTTAAAGATTTCATTAAATTTGCAGAGGATATGGATCACGATGCTTCCCACACGGTTAATGAATTTGTCGAAACTTCAAATGCAAATAATTGGTTATACAACAAGGAAGGTAAGTTTATGGAATAACTTTTATTACGCCATACGAAAAAAACACTAAATGAGTAAGACCTGGACATCATCCAAGGTCTTTTTTTATATTAGACTCTGTTAAAAGTTGAAAATTAAGCAAATATTAAGGGAAGCCTCTTCAGAAAGGTAGCCTTGTTTTTATTTTGCAAACTTAATCTATAAAAGATAAGTTTTTATATAATTCTTTGGTTAGATAATCGAAATCAGAAAATGTCCCAAATTTCTTGTGATTGTCTTTTAAAAGCAACCACTTCTAATCTAAGTAGTTCCGATAACGTGGAGAAAATCCAAAATCACAGGTTTAATAACATATGAATTAGAACATAAATAACGATATAATTAACACACAAGAAAGCTTGAGAAAAATTTCAATCTCAAGCTTTTTGACTTTTATGTGGTAAAACTTTAATTAAAGCACCCCATTATACAGTAATTACAACTTTACCTTGAGCGTGACCTTCCTGAAAATATTTGAATGCTTCAGTTACTTCACTTAATTTATACCGTTTATCGATTATTGGTCTAACTTTGCCTGTCTCAAGTAATTCTTTTACATAATTTAAGTCTTTTTGGTTTGCTCTCTGTAACAGGTTGCTTATTTTCTTGCTTCCAGTCATTGAAATAAAAGGTCCAAGAAATAATGTTTGAAAATATTGGGATTCGGAACCTCCTACGTGAACGAAAATCCCACTTGGTTTTAGTACACGTTTATAAGCTGAAATGGAATTAGAACCGTTCACACCAAGAATCAAATCGTAACACTCCTCAGCTTGGGTGAAATCCTCTTTTGTATAATTAATGATATGGTCGGCTCCTATTGATCTCAATATCTCTAAATTTCTTGTACTACATACACCCGTTACTTCAGCTCCAAATGATTTAGCAATTTGTACCGCAAAAGTACCAACGCCACCAGATGCCCCATAAATTAATACTTTATGTCCCGATTTAATCTTACCTTTATTACGTAGTCCCTGTAAGGCAGTCACACCTGCCATAGGAGTCGCAGCAGCTTCCTCGAAGGAGATATTGTTTGGCTTTAAGGCTAAAGCATATTCGGGGACAGTTACATATTCAGCAAAACCGCCCCAGCCACTACCAGAGAGGTCGCCAAATACTTCGTCACCTATTTGAAATAGCTTAACATCTTTACCAACAGCTTCAACTGTACCAGCTATGTCACCTCCTGGAATAGAATATTTTGGTTTCGTTAGTCCGAAGGCAAAACGGGCTAAGAAGGGTTTGCCTTTCAAAAGAACCAAATTACCAAAGTTTAAGGATGCTGTATGAACCTTTACCAATACTTGATTCTCGGTAGGCAAGGGTTTTTTTATCTCTTTTAATTCAAGTACATCGGGTGAACCATATTTATCACAAACTATCGCCTTCATAAAAACCCCCCAAATGCTAATTATCTTGATTTAATTTTATTTAATAATAACAAGGGGATTAAAACCTTTCATTGACTTAAGTTAATTTCTAGAGACTTTAAGTTTTTTTAGTGGTTATTGCAAAGAATAAGGGTGGTATTAAGCTCAATGATGTTTGGTGAGTTAGTCTTTGGTACTTTGTTGCTGCTGAGAGGAGGGAAGATTGCAAAATGTAGGTGACATCTATTTTAAATTTTATTTTTTTTAATTCGCTTTTTTATTCTACTTAATGACTCAGGAGTAATTCCAAGATAACTAGCCAATTGATGCTGCGGTACACGGTCAATTAACTGGGGACG
>JAPSHM010000008.1 GCA_031179845.1 Pedobacter sp. | reverse complement strand
TGAGTCAAAGCCGCTTTCAATTGCTTTATTAACAAAGGATTGTGCATCCCTCCTCCGCTGATGTAAATGAATGGAATGGTCTCCCTCTCAACACATTTCTCAATTGCCTGAATGATCACTTTTGCAGAAAAACTACTCAAAGTTGCCATGACATCTTCCCTGCTAATGTGCAGTGTTTTCGATCGCGTTTGCGCACTTTCCAGGTACCTAAGGTTGAAAAGTTCCGGACCGGTAGTCTTAGGAAAATCCGCCCGTAGGAAATCACTTTGCATTAGCGCGTTCAACAATAAATCGTTTACTGTGCCTGAACTGGCTATTGCAGCGTCCTTGTCGAAATATTTCCCTTCATAGTATTTTTGTACATATTGATCCATCAAAGTATTTCCCGGACCTACGTCTGTCGAGAAAACTTTAGTGGCATCATGATCTGCAGGAAGATACGTAAAGTTTGCAATCCCCCCAATGTTGAGCATAATCCGGTGTTCATTCTCTTTGGAGAATAGCAGGTAATCTCCATATACTGCTAAAGGAGCGCCTTCTCCCCCACCTGCAATATGTTTTTGTCTGAAATCAGACACGGTAACAATCCCAGTAAGAACAGCGATATGATCCCCATCTCCAATTTGCATTGTAGCATTCGGGTAACCCGACAATCCGTGTAAAGACCGGGGGGCATGAAAAATAGTCTGTCCATGACTGGCAACTGCGTCAATCTCTTCCGGAGTCCGACCCCAGTATTTAAGCGCTTCCAAAATCATTTCTGCATGCACCTGCGCAATTTTCTCATTCATTATACAGACCAATTGCAGATCAGCGTCCCGTTTTGAAAAGATGGCCTTAATTTCAGCTTTAAATTCATTCGTGTAAACAACTGTTTTGAATTCGAGCAACCTCACCCGGCTTCCAGTTCCGCATCCTGAAATTGCACATAGCGCAATATCCAAACCGTCCATGGACGTTCCAGACATCAATCCAATAATTAACCGTTCTTGCTTTTGAATGCTATCAAAAACTCTTTTCCAATTTGAGTTCATACCAATGTTTTCAAGGTCTTCCTGATGGTGATCAATCCACATTGCAAATCTTGCTTTTTGTAGCGAAATTCTGCAGTTTGAATGGAAAGATTTAATTTAAATATAGCAGATTAAACTCTTTAGACTCGATAAACGTTTGCATTAAAGCGACTAAGTGTTCGTGATCAACTGCTTACACAACGGTTCAATTGATAAACATAATTCAGGCACCGAAAATTTAAGTCAGAGATACTTATTAAAAAATTTGATTAAGTGAGCAAAGTAGCTATATTTACTGCTCCGTACAAACTTTAAGAACAAACTAATGGCTAGATTAAATCTTCTGGAAGAAACCCGCTTTGAAAAATTGCCGGTCTCTGTCTTTGAAACTCCAAAAGCAGCATCATTTAGCGTTGCTCGTCGAATAGGGGATCTCATTAAAGAAAAACAAAAAAACAATGCTCAGGCAGTTCTAGGTTTAGCTACAGGGGCTACACCGATTGCCGTTTATGCTGAATTGGTTAGGATGCATAAAGAGGAAGGTTTAAGTTTTAAAAATGTGATCACATTCAATCTGGATGAATATTACCCTATGCAGCCGAACGCCGCGCAGAGTTATGTTACTTTCATGAATGAAAACCTTTTTGATCACATCGACATTGACAAGAACAACGTAAATATTCCTGACGGTACCTTGCCTTTGGAAAAGATTCCTGCATTTTGCCTTGAATACGAGAAAAAAATTGGAGATCTGGGAGGATTAGATATACAAATTCTTGGTATCGGACGTACAGGACACATCGGTTTCAATGAGCCGGGCTCTGCGCCGAATTCCGGAACACGACTCGTTACCTTGGATGACCTGACAAGACGAGACGCTGCAAGAGATTTTGGAGGCAAGTCTTTTGTACCAACCAAAGCCATTACAATGGGTGTCGGCACTATTTTCAAAGCCAGAGAAATCATCCTCATGGCTTGGAATAGAAAAAAGGCACCAATAATTAAGAAAACTGTTGAGGGGGAAATCTCCAGCGAGGTTCCTGCAACCTATTTACAGCTATCTGAACATGTTGAATTCATTCTAGATCAGGATGCAGCATCAATGCTTACCCGGTTCGATACCCCCTGGTTGGTTAAAGATTGTATCTGGGACGAAAAGCTAACGAGAAAAGCCGTAATCTGGTTGTCAAACAAGCTTAAAAAGCCAGTTTTAAAACTTACCGACGATGACTATAATGGTCACGGAATGGCCCAACTAGCTGTTGAACGTGGACCTGTATACAACATCAACATCGACATTTTTAACAAACTGCAGCACACCATTACTGGATGGCCAGGCGGTAAGCCAAATGCAGATGATTCGCAGAGGCCTGAGAGAGCTGAACCTGCTAAAAAGCGTTCAATCATTTTCTCTCCACACCCTGACGACGATGTCATCTCTATGGGAGGAACTTTCATTCGTCTGGTTGACCAGAAACAGGATGTTCATGTGGCATATCAAACTTCAGGAAATACTGCTGTATGGGACGATGATGCCTTACGTTTTGTAGAGTTCAACATTGATTTTGCTGATAAAATGGGCTTGGAGAATGCTGAAATGAAACGTCTTTACCAAAATATGCGATCATTCATTGATCAAAAAAGTCCAAATCAGATAGATACTTCGGAAATTCAAACTGTAAAAGGGTTGATTAGAAAAGGAGAAGCAATTGCAGGTGCACGTTACTGCGGGTTGGAGGATGATCATATCCATTTTATGGCATTGCCATTCTATGAAAGCGGTAAAAGCCAGAAAAATCCGGTTACGGAAACCGATGTGGTCTTAACTATGGAGTTGCTTCAAAAGGTGAAACCCCACCAGGTGTTTGCCGCAGGCGATTTTGAAGATCCACATGGAACCCATATTGTTTGCTTTAATATCATTGTTGATGCGTTAAGACGTCTCGCCAAGACGGAAGAATGGGTTAAAGATTGCTGGTTATGGATGTATCGTGGCGCATGGCAGGAATTTGAAACTCACGAAATTCAAATGGCTGTGCCGCTTAGTCCACAAGAAGTAGAGAGAAAGAAATTTGCCATTTACAAACACCAGTCTCAAAAAGACAGAGCAGTTTTTCCTGGCGATGATTCAAGGGAATTTTGGCAGCGTGCTGAAGATAGGAATAGAGAGACTGCACAAGCATATGATAGCCTGGGTTTAGCTGAATATGAAGCAATGGAAGCTTTTGTCCGGTATAAATTCTAATCACCTAACCAAACATAAAAGCCGCTAGTACTGACGTAATAGCGGCTTTTAATGTTTAATATCGAACCATAGTTACTTTGTGCTGGCCAGATCCTTCGTCTGGATACCAACCGGGGCGCTGGGTTCACTTTCGTTTTTCAACCTATCCAATGCAGTAACGACGTAATTATATCGTCTTCCGGTTTCAACATTCGTATCAATAAAACTAGAAAAGTCTTCAAAACTAATGCGGATGATGTGCTTAGGGTCAACAGTACTGATCCGGTCACCTTCTTCAAATCGGTAGATCACATATCCTGATGCGGTTTCACCATCTGATGCTATCAGGGGTTTTTCCCAACTGAGGTGTACACCGTCGATAAGAGCCTCGGCTATGACATTAAGCGGCTGGTTAGGCACCACTTCATCTAACCAGGGCATTTGTGGAGGCAAAGACGGATACCGATATAAATCGGTTCTTAAAGAGTCTCCCAGTTTACTGGCAACAGTAGAAAAGGATTTGGAACTGAAAAATACACTACCCTGCATCCGATTATTGTCGCGAATGTACCGGATCTGATTCGGCACTTGGTCGGGGAAAGCCCAGGCTGCCTCTTTTTTAGAATTTCCGTTATGCATTAAATAGGCGCCTTGTCCTACATACACGTGCCTTCCGAACGAATTGTTGCTCCACCAATCTACTAACGTGCCAAACGGAGCTGCTCTGCGGGTAAAACTGAAATATATCTGCGGGTTTATATAGTCCACCCAACCTTCCTTAATCCATTTACGTGAATCAGCATATAGTTCAGAATAATTAGACAAGCCATTTGTGGCTGATCCAAGGCTGTCCTCAGAGTCATTCTTCCAGATTCCAAAGGGGCTAATTCCAAACTTCACGTATTTTTTGTAGTGATGAATGCTATCGTCCAATTGTTTGATCAGTAGATCTACATTATTTCTGCGCCAATCGGAAATGTTGGTAAATCCATCAGCATATTTGTTAAAGGTGGCTGCATCATTTATAGTTTGCCCGGCAATCTTGTAAGGATAGAAATAATCGTCAAAGTGAATCCCATCGATATCATACCCTTTTACAACATCCAGAATAACCTGAACGATGTAGGACCTTACCTCAGGAATTCCAGGATCAAATTGCTTTTTACCACCGTAAACAAAAAACAGATCCGGACGTTTGCGAGTCATATGATCCTCACTAACGATGGTATTCGGGCTCATAGTTGCACGATAGGGATTAAACCAGGCGTGTAGCTCCATACCTCTGAAATGCGCCTCTTTAATGGCAAAAGCGAGGGGATCATATCCAGGTCCAGGCGATCGTCCCTGTGTGCCTGTTAACCATTGGCTCCAGGGCTCTCTTGACTTGCTATAAAAAGCATCCGCTGCGGGCCTAACCTGTAAAAGGATAGCGTTCATTCCATTGGCCTTATGTTGCTCTAATAACCCGATCAATTCCGCTTTTTGCTGATCTACACTCAGTCCGGGGCGGGATGGCCAGTCAATATTAGCTACTGTAGCAACCCATACGCCTCTAAACTCCCTTTTTGGAGCAATTTTTGAGGGTGTCTGCGCGAATGGGGAAATCGGAAAAATTATTAATGTTAATAGTGTAAAGATTATTAATTTGAACATCTTTGAAAATTAGTGGTGATGTAAAGGTTTCATTTGTTGTTTCCAGTATACAGAGTGATACCAGTTTAAGCAATTAAACGAATTTTTTTTAGGTCTCATACAAATTGAGTGTTTTTTTACCGAACTATGCATTTTCTGCTATTCTAATTTATTGTCATAAGAACTTAAAAATGTCAAACCAAACTGATAGTGTAAATAAAGGCGACCGCAATAAGATCTATTTTCTGATCGTAGTCATAGTAGCTTTGTTAGGCACGAATGCTTATCTGTATATTAAGGACGAACAGCAAAATGGCCGGTTCGTTACCATAAACACAGAAAAAGACCGGCTAAAGCTGGAAGTAGAAAAAATTGAAGTAGAGCTGGACAAAGCAAATAATTTGAACCTGGTACTGACAGGTAAACTACAGGAGGAACAAACATCAGCACGCCAAAAGATAGCAGAATTGAAGCTGGCTTTAGAACAAGGCTCATTAACTGAAGAAAATTTAGCAGCAGCACAGAGGGAGGTTCGTGAACTTCGAGAATTTGTTAATACACATAATGAGCAGATCTCATTTCTTGAGCAGGAAAACGTATCATTGAAGACGCAGAGGGATCGTTTAAGAGACCTTGCCAATGCAGAAAGCCTCAAGGCGGAGGAACTGTCAAAAAAAAACGCTGAACTCAACGCTAAGGTAAAAACGGGTGCTTCCCTAAAGGCCAATAATGTTCAAATCTTTGCCTATAAAGTCAAAACCAGTGGAAAGAACATTGAAGTAACAAAAGCCAGCTCGGCTAAAAAATTAAGCGTTAGGTTCGGGATAGTAACAAACCCATTAGCCGAAAAAAACTACCACAAAGTATACCTCCGTATTTTTGACCCCGCAGGCAATTTGGTTGCTAATGGAAATAACATGTTCGAAGCTGATGGTCAGGAGATGCAATATACCTTATCAACCTCAATATCCTACAACGATGACAATACCACCTATACCATGGACTGGGTGAACCCTAATAATTTTATCAAAGGAGATTATTCTGTCATTTTATACACTGATGGCTCAACGATGGGTAAAGCATCAATCACATTAAGATAAGGGAAAACTGAGGTAAAACGTAGTTCCGATATTAGTCACCGATTTAAACTCGACTGTTCCACCGGCGTTCTCAACCGCTTGTTTAACAAATGCCAATCCCAAGCCTGTTCCAGATGATTTCGTTGTAAAATTGGGGACAAATATTTTATCCTGAAGATAGAGATCAATTCCATTACCATTGTCCTCCACTTCAATGAAAACGTGTGACTCATCGTGCACCACACGGATTTTAATGACACATTTTTCGTTTGAATTCCCTGCTTCAATACCATTCTTAAGCAAGTTGTTGAAGGTACGAAGCAATTGATCTTTGTCGCCAAGTATGATGAGCTCTACATTCGAATGGTTAAATACATAAATTTCAGCGTCTTCCGTATTTGTGAATACATTTCTCGCTTGCTCTATTATTGGAAGTAAGTGCAATCTCTCAAGCTTGGTATCAGGCATCTTTGCGAAGTTTGAAAACTCGGATGCGATGGTCGACAGGCTGTCAATTTGCTCAATAAACGATTTATTAAATCTTTCAAACTTCTTTTCGAAATTTGGATCTTTCTCTTTCCATGACTTTTCGAGCAGTTGAACGCCAAGTTTTAAAGGTGTCAGAGGGTTTTTTATTTCATGGGCAACTTGTTTTGCCATTTCTCTCCAGGCGCTTTCCCTTTCGGAACGGGCTAACTTAGCCGCACTTTCTTCAAGCGCAGCGATCATCTTATTGTATTCTTTTATTAATGATCCAATTTCGTCATGTCGCGACCATTGAATGGGCTGGTTTTTTTGCCCTAGCTTAGTCTTCCTGATGCTGTCCTGTATAAAAGTTAACGGACTGGTAATCTGATTGGCCAGAAACACGGCAAGAATACCAATGGCCACAAACACCAATGCATAGATATTAATGAGCGTGTTAATGAACAACCCAATTTTAGCTTGATAATCGGCTTCATTTCCATAATATGGAAGGCCAATATAGGCGATAGTCCTATTTTGGGCATCCCTGATTGGTGCATAAGCTGATGCATATGTAAAATCACCGATCTGTTCAGCTGGATTGATGTATTCCGATACCTCCTGAAGCTTAAGATAGAGATAGGCGGTCGCATCCATCCTTTTACCTATTATTCCAAAATCATAGATTTTTGGTAAAGAGGTGAAGCGGACATTCCCATCGGTGTCAAAAATATTTAGGTAAGCCGCATTAATGTTTGCAAATTGATTGAAGTCAGCGTTTGTCTGATCGCTTTCCGCCGGGATCATTCCTGTACTAAAGATCTGTTTTTCATAAGAAAGTTGAACTTTCCGAATCTTTTCCTTTATTAGCGTTTCCTGCTGCTTACGGTATTCGTCACGGATATAAAAATAAGTTGTCCAGCCTACGATCAGCAACGTAGCCACAACAGAAAGAACAATGGAGAATTGTATCCTGGTTTTATAAAGGATCTTATTGGCATTGATCATGAGTGACCGGTTGATGTTAAACCAACCTCCCCAACTCTTATCTATGTTCTTGATCAACCATATTAAAGCATATAGGGTGACAGAGAAAATAATGAACACTAAAAAGAAGAACGATAACGTAGCCAGCCTTACTACGTACGAAACCCGCTCTTTACTAATCACGATCGTTTTTGAGCTTCCTGGCTTATAAACAAGATGAGTGTAATTCAGTGTATCGGTGATGATCTGACCGTTGCCTGCCTGTCCCTTGAAATCCTTTCCAGATAGCTGATAAGTATATTTCCCAGACTGGTTAATCAATTTTCCGGAATTGTAGAATGCGAAAGAATAACTGCTGTAATCTTCTTCTCCACTAACTTTACCATCGACCAGTATTTCGGGCAGTTGACTATTATAATTGTACTGGGGAGATTTCAAGTCTATAACCAGTGATCCCAATATGTGATTATCAAAAAATATAGGAATGATTCCAAAATAATTTTGGTACCCAAATGTATAATTCATCCTATAGAAGAATTTAGATTCGGGCACTTTAATAGATCCGGATCTTACTAAATTTTTATAGTAGCTTAAAGGGACGGCTGCCTTCTTGGATATGGCAGAATCCTGCCCGTTATACTCGTATAAATTATATTCATATTGCGTAAGGTACCCACCTAGTAGAATTTTATTTACGTGTTTTTCGAGGTCAAACGTGCCATCAAGAATTGGCCGCTTAAAATACTCGGCAATAAACGCATCTGTGGAGACAGCCTTTTCCAAACTCTCAATTGAACTGATTATCTTAGGGTCGTCAGCGTATCCTAACTTCTGAGCTATAGAATACCGCTTACTTTTTTCTTTTACGTCTGTAAATTTTAGGTATTTGATAGAGCTGATAAATGCAAGGCAGAAAAATAGGGCCGCAATTGTACCAATAGAAAACTTATTTTTTTTCACGTAGACATTCCAGCCCATTATGAAGATGAATATCCCATACGCAACAAAGAAGATGCTGAATCCGGTCGCGACCCTATAGATAAGATAAGCGAAAAAGACGGAGAGGAACAAAATAAAACGTTCCCTGTTGGTTACATTCGTCTGAAGCGTTTGCTGCATGAAGATGTTACCAATTAAATAAACGTTGAACCAAACGAGGCATAAAATGATGATACTGATCCAACTGATCCAGTCCAAATTGATAATGTTGGTAATGTTGAAGTTGATCTTCGAATTGATGATCAGTCCAAAAAACACCTGATCAAACAAAAACGCTAGTGTTGAGAAAGCAATCAACAACAAAATGTGCAGTACCAACCCCCCTATTCTACTAGCAGCGAGCCAGCCAGGCAATCTGTACTTGTCCTTATAGGTATATATAAATAAAACAACCCAGGTTATTGCGACCACGTTAAGCAAAAAATCTCCCAAAGAGGGAAGAAAGAAACTTTCACCAAATATAGTTGGACTAAATATCTGCAGATTGAATTGATGATTAAACCAGCCGTATTCAAGATCTGTCACTCTGATTCCAAAAAAGAAAAGGATTAACAACAGGGTACCTGACATCAAATTACCCCTCCGGGCAAGCCAGGCACAAAGTGAATTAAAAAAAAGGCAGAAACTGAAGAGACCGACAACCCATAGCCAAACTTCGATAGCACCATATATGCTTTTAGAGTACCCTTGTTTTAACTTAACCTCAAACAAGGGCTCTCCCCTAATGTTCTTAATGCTGAACACTTCAGCATCTGCAAAACTAGCGAGAGACAGGGAGTTTGACGGAGAAAGGTATTTTGAAATGGTATTTTCCAGGTAATGATTTTGAATGTCGAAATTGCTCTTGACCTCAATGAGAAACATAAGTGTAAAATCCCCTGAAGTTCTTTTGATCAATTCATAAGAACCGTTTCGAAGGCCGACAAACGAAGAGCCTTCTTTCACAGACCTTGGGTCAGACGGAAACGCATTAAAGGAACTCCAGAACTTTAACTCATTGTTTTTATAAACCAAAAGGTTAATACCTTTTTCAGAATAAGCTTCAATGAATGCCTTGGCGGAATTCATTTCCTGACCAAATTTTTTCGCTTTTTCTACTTGTGATCCGTCTGACAGGAAATCGTATACCGTTTTTTCTTTAACCAAAAGGTTTTCCTGAAGCTGACGTGCATCGAACCTGAGGAGCTCCTTTTTTGTAATCGAATGTCTTAAAGAAAGAGCAGTAATGATGCAACAAGCGCCAAGCACCAATAATAGAAATCTTATTTTACCCCTAATGCTCACTCTTGTTATGTAGTTAAAGACTTGTGATCAATCATACAGTGGTAGCAGAACTTGTTTCCATAGTTCTGTTTACCTTCTTAACCAAACCTTGCAGTACATTACCTGGCCCAACTTCAATAAATTGGTCTGCGCCATCTAGGATCATCTGCTCAATAGTCTGAGTCCACCGCACGGCACCTGTCAACTGCGTGATCAGGTTGATTTTAATTTTCTCTGGGTCTGTATTCGGAACAGGCTCCACATTTTGATAGATCGGACAAATTGGGGACTGGATGGTCACTTGCTCGATCGCCTGCTGCAATTCCAATCTGGCTGGTTCCATTAATGGTGAGTGAAACGCTCCACCAACGTTAAGTTTCAACGCCCGCTTCGCTCCGGCCTCAGTTAATTGCTGACATGCGATATCGACACCTTCAATACTACCTGAAATTACAATTTGCCCGGGACAATTATAATTCGCAGCCACTACGACAGCATCTATATCGCGACATACATTTTCAACAACATCATCGGCAAGTCCGAGAATTGCCGCCATTGTAGAAGGCTGCAGTTCACATGCCCGTTGCATTGCATTTGCACGCGTAATGACAAGCCTCAATCCATCTTCAAATGACAATGCCGATGTTGCAACCAAGGCAGAAAACTCCCCTAATGAATGCCCCGCAACCATTTCAGGTTTAAATTGATCACCTAATGTCTTAGCTAATATGACCGAATGTAGAAATATTGCCGGTTGGGTAACTTTAGTTTGTTTTAGTTCTTCCTCAGTACCGGAAAACATAATATCGCTGATGCGAAATCCTATAATCTCGTTTGCCCGCTCAAATAAACCTCTGGCAAGCTCATTTTCATACAGCCCTTTACCCATACCCGAAAACTGTGCACCCTGCCCGGGAAATATATATGCCTTCATTTCTTTCTATTATAATTTAGTGTTTCTCAAACCTTAGGTTTGCTCTTGTTTAATGTAACTTGGCGGTAATTAACCGCAGGAATTCCGCTCTTGTTTTGTCTTTGGCAAACTCACCGGTAAAAGCAGAGGTTGTGGTAACTGAATTTTGTTTCTGGATTCCCCTCATGGCCATACACAAGTGCTGACATTCAATTACTACTGCAACCCCTGCAGGCATCAAAGTCTCCTGAATGCAGTCCCTGATCTCGTTGGTTAAACGCTCCTGTACCTGTAACCGTCGTGCAAAGGCATCCACTATCCGTGGTATTTTACTAAGACCGACTATATGTCCATTTGGAATATAAGCAACATGAGCCTTTCCAAAAAACGGAAGCATATGATGTTCACACATGGAATACACTTCAATATCCTTCACAACAACCATTTGACTATAATCTTCTTTAAACATCGCTGAGCGCAATATCTCCGAAGGATTAAGGTCGTAGCCATGGGTAAGGTATTGCAGAGCTTTAGCAGCGCGCTCCGGTGTCTTCAACAAGCCCTCACGCGTTGCGTTCTCACCAATCTGGCCTAATATTGCCTTATAGTGATTGGCAACCGTAGCGATTATACCTTCATTATAACGGTCTATTTTGATATAACCGTCATCTTCGTCATCTAAATGATCTATAAGATTGTTCATATGTACTGTTATTGACCGAAATACTCTACAAAGTTATTTTCAGTCTCGTAAATTTTTATGCTGTGTAACTGTGCTCCGGATTCTGCGATCAGCTCAACCAATTGCTCCCAAATCGCAATCGCCAGATTCTCTGTTGAGGCCAGTTTGCCTTTCATAAAATCCACATCCAAATTTAGATTTTTATGATCAATCTTATCGACAACATAGGTATTGGTTAGGTCTTTAAGCCATTTTAGGTCTACCAAAAAACCAGTCTCTGGATTTACCTCCCCCTTAACTGTTACATACAAGTGGTAATTGTGCCCATGCCAGTTTGGATTTGCACATTTGCCGTATACTTCGGTATTCTTATCTTCCGTCCAATCCGGTCTGGACAATTTATGCGCCGCATTGAAAGATGCTTTTCTGGTTATATATATCATTCTCTGTTATAATATTGACAAATATACGCAGAAACGTTAAAGTAGAAAGGTTAAATCTATAACTTAGCTAACATGAAGATTCTTTTGGTTGCAGCAACAGCGGCAGAAATCTCTCCGTTAATACAGCATTTCGACATGCAACAGCAAAACTTTGTTAGCACTGAAGATTTTGATTTGCTGATTACAGGAGTCGGCATGACCGCAACAGCCTTTGCGCTGGGAAAGCACCTCCCTGGAAATTATGAGCTTGTTTTAAACCTTGGCATTGCCGGTGCATTTTCGCGTAGTCTAGCTTTGACAACAGTTGTAAACGTTACAACAGACGAGTTCTCGGAACTTGGCGCCGAAAACGGAGATACTTTTTTGAGTATCGATGAACTTGGCTTCGGAAAAGCAAAATACGCGGTCAGCAGCAACCTGCACAACCTTCGCCTGGAGAAACTTCCGAAAGTACATGGCATCACTGTTAACCGCGTTCACGGGCATGAAAACACCATCAAAAAAGCTATTGAACAGAGTAACCCACAGATCGAAAGTATGGAAGGTGCTGCAGTCCTTTATTGTTGTGAACAGGAAAATATTCCTTGCGTGCAAGTGCGTAGTATCTCCAATTATGTTGAGGTCAGGAATAAGGCAAATTGGCAAATCGGGCCTGCCATTAAAAGCCTCAATGACTGGGCCATTGGATATTTGACAAAAACATAACCAATGGATTTCAGGTAGTACTTATCTTTACCCAATGAAACTTAGTCTAGGATTTTCACCTTGTCCCAATGATACTTTTATATTTGACGCCCTGATTCATCATAAGATCGACACTGAGGGTTTCGAGTTTGACGTTTGCTTCCATGATGTTGAAACATTAAATCAAAAGGCTTTTTGTGGCGAACTGGACATCACCAAACTTAGTTTTCACGCGTTTGCCCATGTAAACGAACAATATGCCCTCCTTGATTCTGGAAGTGCCTTGGGTTTTGGTGTAGGCCCACTGTTGATTTGCCACAAGGAGAAGTATGTCCAAAAAAAAGATCTTTTAAATGCAACTTTAAAAGTTGGCATACCGGGCCGATATACAACAGCAAATTTCCTATTGGGAATTGCATTCCCCTATTTGACAAATAAACAGGAAATAGTTTTCTCAGAAATAGAATCCGCTCTGCTGAAGGACACCATTGATCTGGGGCTAATTATACATGAAAACAGATTCACTTACGCAGAAAAGGGATTATATAAAATTTTAGATTTGGGAAACTACTGGGAACAGTTGACTGGATGTGCCATCCCATTAGGCGGCATTGTAATTAACCGAAAGTTAGATCAAAAGGTCAAGGAGAAAGTGAACAGACTGATCAAAAACTCCGTAGAATTTGCGTTTGCCAATCCAACATCAAGCACCGATTTCATAAAGCAACATGCACAGGAGATGAGCGAAGAGGTAATATCTAAGCATATTGAACTTTACGTTAATCAATACAGCGTTGAACTTGGAAATGAAGGCAGAAAATCCATTGATGTTTTGTTCAGTATGGCTCAGCAAAAAGAACTGATCCCACCTATCAAAAACGAACTTTACCTGATGCCTTAATTACATGGGCCGTCAGGAATCTCTTTTGAGATCTTTAATAATTTGGTTACTATAAGGGTTGAATCGAAGTCGGCCGACATCCCGAGGCTATCCGATTTAACGGGATGGCATTCGACTTCAATGTAGACTGGCTCATAAGGTTTTTCAAAGTTTAAATTACTGTAAGCCAGCTCCAGTGTCTTTGCACTATCGGCTACCCAGTATTCCGTTCCCTGTTCGCATTCTGTGAAGGACTTGAGCTCAGGTCCGCAACTATAAAGCCCCTTCATTACACGGGTAACGCTTTCCTTTTCGGGTACCCGATCCGAAGTACAAGCCAAGGCTGCAATAAGAATCACTGAGCATAGAAATATTTGAATTTTAAAAATGTTCATGATTTTACAAATCTCGATTTAAATGGTTTATCTTCTTCACACTTAGATTAGATGACAAAGCTGATGCCATAAAAGAAAAAACACTTACCGTAAGAAACACCAATAAAAAATCCTTCCATTTTAATGCCACAGGATAGGCATTGGTTATCACCAGGTTGTCTTGCGACATCTTAATAATTCCAAACTTTTGTTGAACAAGACAGAACAGTAAACCGATGATCAAGCCAGATATACATCCAGCCATTGTGATCATCATTCCCTCAAAAAGAAAAATTCGTTTGATCAATTTCTTTCCAGCACCCAGACTACTTAAAATGGCAATATCCTTTAGCTTATCGATGACCAGCATGGTTAATGAACCGATAATGTTAAATATCGCTATGATCAAAATAAATGTCAATATAATATACACAGCCCATTTTTCGCTTCCCAGGATATTATACAAAACCTTATTTTGCTGAATCCTGTTTTTTACTTCAAATTCCTCCCCTAATTTTCGCTCGACATCCGCTTTGAATTCGTCGGGATCGATGCCATCCTTAAGGTTAATCTCAATCGAGGAGATTTTCACCGGCTCTTCTAAAAGCTTTCGGGCAAATCTTAACGGCACGATAGCCACATTGTCAAAATCTTGCTGAACCTCAAAAATACCCGATACGGGAATAGAAAGGATGGTAAAATCATCTGCTGGATTAATCGAACCAGTACGATTTCCCTTCTTCTTGGGCGAAAATATCTGTAAAGGGTTAAAGGGGTCAGTGGTATTCACCATCAAAAATGTTTGAATGGCCGAACCGATAACTGCATAGTTCAGACTCCTGTTCTCTAAGGTGAAATCTCCATCAATGATGATGCTGTCCAGGCGGGTATTCTTTAAATAATCAGCGCTCACTCCCTTCACCAAACCCACTGACTGTTTATCATTGTACCTTAGCAATGCATTTTCAGACAACACTTCGGTAAACGAATAGATACCTTCTTTACTCCTGATTTCCACGAAATGCGCTGTGTTTGGATCGAATGTCTTTCCCTGAGCAGGAGCAATTACAATTTGTGGCGTAATGGTATTAAACATCTTCAACACAACCTCTTCAAAACCATTAAATACCGATAAAATGATAATCAAGGCAGCACTGCCCACAAAAACGCCAATTACAGAAATTGTTGAAATGATGTTGATGGCATTAGTAGATTTTTTTGCAAAAAGATACCTGCGGGCTATGTAGAATGGAGTGTTCAATACGTTGGTTAGCTTAGTTATTGTAAAAACGGATTGTTTTGCTTCTCAAAGCCTATTGTTGTCGGCTGTCCATGTCCGGGATAAACTTTGCAGTTATCGGGTAAGATAAACAGGTTATTTTTGATACTGCTAATCAACTGTGAATGATTGCCTCCTGGGAGATCAGTTCGCCCAATACTCGTGTAAAACAAAACGTCTCCGCCAATTAGAAAATTGTCAATCGGTGCATAAAAACATAAATGAGCAGGCGAGTGTCCGGGGGCAAAAATAAGTTCGAGCTGACTGTTGCCGAACTTAACACTGCCGGTTTCCTGTAAAAACACCTCAGGCTCCGGCGAAAGCTCGTAACTCAATCCCATTTGAGGAACGTAACCAGGTATGGCCTGCAATACATATAATTCACCTTTATGAAATTGCGGCTTGAGTCCCCACTGGTCGTAGACAAATTTATTGCCAAATACGTGGTCATAGTGACAATGTGTATTGAGCAAAAGCACAGGTTTCAAGCTTTTTTCTTGAATAAATCTCACCATGGCATTCTGCTCAGTAGCATCATACATCCCCGGATCAATGATCACACACTCATTGGTTTCATCAAACAAAACATAGGTGTTCTCGCTTACAGGATTGAAGGTGAATTGTTTAATATTTATCATAAGTCATGTTAATCTATGAAATTAATTTTTCCATTTAAATGTATTGATCATCCGGTCGAGGTCTTTCTTTATAAAACTGACAACAGGCTGAATTGAGTCGTACCGAGGTCTTTCATTAAAATACAATGCAGCTCTAAAGTAATGTTTCAGGCTATCTGTTAAAAAGAACTGAACAGAAGACGCTGTATTGCCCTCTATAGCATAATAAACGCCATAAACCTTTTTTTCAGGATAGTTAATGATCCTTTGATCGATAGCATTTGCCTTTACAGTGTGTTTAAAAGCAAATGTTCTAGCATCCTCAACGAGATTATCATACTCTTTTTTTGAGGAAATGGGGTAATAGGTGATATGCAACCTGCCATTGAATTTGGGAAACGCAAGATTATACCAATAAGGTTCTGCACCCTTGGTGGCATCGGCCACCATATTGGCATATGTCGGATAGTCGAAAGTGAACGGACAATCGTTTTGAAACGACTGGTATGTTTTTGCAGGAAAGTCAATTTTGAAATAACCTCGTGGTTTGGGCGTGTAGCTGTCATTGCTACAGGCGGAAAATGCCAACAGGCAAAAAAAAGAAAAAAGAAAATAATACCTTTTCATTTTATGAATTCCAAATCTCCCAGGAACGTAAAGCCTGGAGATGCAACATTTCAAGCCCATTTTTTGTTTTCCCACCTTTGCTTTTCACTTGTTTCAAAAAAAGAGTCTCTTCAGGATTGTAGACCAGATCATAGGCAATATGATCTGGTGTTATCGTGTCATAAGGAATATCAGGAAAGGTATCCAGATCAGGTGACATTCCCAAAGGGGTCGTGTTTATCAATATTTTATACTCCTGGAGTATCGATTGATCAACCGCCTCATAAACTATGCTGGTTTCTGATGGTTTTCTGGTAACCACTAAAAAAGCAATATTCAACTTATTCAGTACGTACTTTATCGCTTTAGCAGCACCTCCGTCACCAAAAACCAAAGCTTTAGTATGTGCTGAACTTAGCAAAGGCTTCAAGGACGCTTCAAAACCATAGGCATCCGTATTGTAACCTTTGAGCCAACGCTCACCCCTTCTCATTTTGATAGAAATACAGTTTACGGCGCCAATTTCGATAGCAGCTTCATCCATTTCATTCAAAAACGGTAACACCTGTACTTTGTAGGGTATGGTTACATTGACTCCATCAAGCGCTGGCTCATCAATGATAAGATTGGAAAAATCCTCAATATTTGCAATTGGATAGAGTTCATATTCACATCCACCGATTTGCTCATCCCTAAATTTTTCAGTAAAGAACTTCTTTGAAAAGGAATGTGATAAGGGATAACCTATTAGACCAAATTTTCTCATTATCTAAACCGATAAATTGTAGAACTCTATTTTCCTATATTCAAGAAATGATCAAAGGTATCACCACGCAGTCCCAAGCGGATTGTTTCCAAAGGAATTACTTCTGCTGGAGCAATGTTTCCGATATTTACATTGGCGCCCAGAAGTTTGATAAACCAAACTTGTTGCTCTTTTTGAGGGGCTTCCCAAATAATAGTTTCTTCAGGGATTTGAGTAAGAATCTCATCAACAAGGCCTTCCCGAACTTCTCCGGAACCCCTGTAGATACCAACATTGCCACCCTCTCTCGCCTCAGCAATTACCTTCCAGGAACCAGCTTCAATTTCTGCATTCATTAATTTGATCCATTTATAGGGCGCAAATATCTTAGTCGCATCCTTTGAACCAACCTCCGAAATCACAGTCACTTGTTTAGCCAATTTCTGAATAAACTCACACTTCAACTCATGTTCTATGGTAATAGAGCCGTCTGAAACTTCAGCATATTCCATATTGAACTGATCCAACACTCTACGATAATCATCAAACTGATTGCGGATTACAAAAGCTTCAAAAAGTGTTCCTCCGAAATACGTCGGGATTCCAGCATCTCTATAAATTTGTAGTTTCTCTTTAAGGTTTGGGGTAACAAAAGAAGTTGCCCAGCCAAGTTTTACAATATCAGTATGCACTCCTGCAACTTCTATAAAATCTTCAGTTTGTCTTAAACTTAGTCCCTTGTCCATAACCATTGTAATTCCTTTATTACGTGGTTTTACAGGACGTTCGGGTATATTATTCAATGCGTAATTCATATAGCTCACAAAGGTGAAAAAAAATAGACAGTTTTTATCAATACTGTCTAATAAAAGCACATTACTATTTAATGTACCGGTTGATAACGTCTATAATTGAGCTGTTATCCTGCAACTGAGGCAAATACTCAAATAAAATATAATGTTTTTGGGGGTCAGTTACCAAGGCTGTCTCGAGATACAACAAGGCTTCATTCTTTTTCCCAAGCGCAAATAAATAAGCTACCATTCGGTAATATAGCTCTGCTGCGTCCGGATTGTTTTTTATTGCATCCGAAATTGTCTCCGAAGCTTCCAATAGCTTCCCTTGTTCATATAACACCGTAGAAAAATCGAGCCACGCTTCAACATCTATAGGATTATACTCAAGCACTTTATAATAAGCTTCGACAGATTCGTCGATCTGACCTAGCTTATAATGTGCATCGGCCATGGCAAACCAAAAGTCGGGGTTCTCGCCATCTAATTCAAGTGCTTTTCTGTAAAAATGAAGAGATTCAAAAAAACGTTCTTCAAAATTCAGCGTCACACCGATCCCAAACCACGCATCCGCCATCTTAGGGTCCATCTTCACAGATTTTTTATAATATGACCTCGCTTCGTCCATCTGCTCCAACTTTTCATAGCACTCGCCAATTGCACAATAAGTGTCTGCATTTGGCGGTTCGTACTCAAAGGTCTGCTTATAAACGTCGATCGCCTCCTGATACCGCTCCAGTTGAACAAGCGCATTACCTTTATTGTAATATGCAGAAGCAAAATTATCTTTTATAAGAATAGCGTAATCATAGGCGTCAATGGCCTTTTCGAACAAGTCCAGCTTATGATAGGAATTTGCCAGGTTGTACCAAGCTGCATAGGAATATGGATCATTATCAATATATTCCTGGTAAAACTGTATGCTTTCTTCCTGCTTATCTAGAATATCATAACAAAAAGCAAGCTCATACAATCCATCTTTGTTTTCCATATTTTGCTCCAAACTCTGCTTGATATATACTATAGCACTTTCATAATCAAGCATATTCTGATACACATACGCAATCTGCAAAAGTATCTCATCTGTAGTTTCAGCAAATTCCAGAGCTTTCTGAAAATTATCCAGAGCCTCGGAATACCGTTCAAGGCTGTTGAAGATATTACCTCTTAAAATGTAGATTTCTGCTTCCGAGGCTTCCAGCATTTCTGCCTTTTCGAGCGATAAAAAGGCGCGCTCTGTTTGATCGGTAATGAATAGCAATTGTGCCTGTTTAACTAAAAATACCGCTGCATATGGATGTTGATTTACAGCATACTCTATAACCTGCAGGGCCTTTACCGGATCGCTCTTTTCAATATAATAATCAATTATGCTTTCAAAGGCCTGCGCATCAAAAAAGTACTGATCTTGATTTCGTAACATCTCCTCATAACGCTCAACTGACCGTTGGGCATCATCACTAAAATCTAAATAAAATTCCTCTTCCATGTATTAAATAATTAAAGAACAGATCCCTTTTTTGCTAAATACATTATAAGTTTACGACTATTATAACGGTATAAGCTAAATAATTTTCAACATACACACAACATGAATGTTAAATGACTGATTACATTAATAATGTGAAAACTCATTGTTCAGAATTATTATACAAAATAACGGAAGTTTATCCGAAATCCGGTAAAATTCAAGTCACGAAACTGATAGACCGGCCGGGCTCGGTCAGCGGATTTCGCATCGAAATATCCAATCGGAAGAGAAAAATACGGAATGGGAAAGATAAGTAAGCTTTTTGACGAGCTGATGATGACTGCTATTTGATCTTGTTCCCGGCTATTACCGTATCTTTCAATGATGTTTCAATATCATCGATGGCTAATATATGCCCATTAAGTGACGTTGCCGTAGTTTTCAATGCAGCGAAGTTATCGGTATTTAGTTTAGCGATGCTTTCTGTAACCAAGGTGTGATCTTTAGAAAAACCTTTTAATTTTAGCTTTGAACGATTTTTAAGCACGGTGTACAGCGTTTCAGTATGGCCGTTTACAAAAGCAGTTGCGTCATCACATAAAAAAACCTGCAAAGCGCGGCAAATAAACTTACCCTTGGTGGACACTGAGGCACTGTTACATGCATCAATTCTATGCAGATCTTTGATATAAACCACAACTTCTGTGGGCTGTTCATTTGTTGCACTGATGTAGAGATTGTTCGCTCTTTGGCATACCGAAATTAACGCTTTGTCCTGACTGTCATATATCATAACGTGCTGAGTTTTTGATTGGATCAAAATGACTTTGACATTGCCTTTAACAATAACTTTATTGTAATCTATTGAAGGCTTGACAATCAGCGTAGTTGATACTTTGTTTGCGGCACCCGAAGTAAAAGGGGAAAAAGCCAGGAAGAATCCTGTTAGACCGCAGGTTAATAATCGTCTTAAATAATTAATCATAATAAAAGCTTTTGAATTTTGGAGTTTTTATTTATAAGTCATTAAAAATTTCGGATCGTTACAAGATCTTCTAATCTTTTATCAATAATTTGAATTCAAGGGACAACAGACGTATGTAACCTCCAATTATTTTTTAGTAAGAAAATTAAAAAAACGAAATAAGTTATTTGATCACACACCAATTTGATGTATGTTTAAAGATTTTTAAATGCTTATCCTCTGATTGTTTTAACCAATTGTCAATGTTACGTGTAGATAGTTCCAAGCCCTGCAAGATTGTATATTCTATATGTAAACATGCATATCTTGGATATTTGATTGAGCCTCATATCGTTCAACTAAACCCGCAGGGCGACTTCTCGTTGACTTATCAGCGTATTTTTTCCCATACGGCAAAAGAATTCACAAAACACCTCAAAGAAACAGATCTTAAATTGATCAAAATACTTGACGAGACTGAGCAGGACTCTATTATTAAGAAATTTCATAAAAAGGCAATCCGACCCGTAGAATTCTTCGGCAAATACTTTGACGAAAAATTTTACGAAAGCGTCCGACCGAAAATTGAAAAGAAACTATCGGAAGTTTTGGAAATCTTAAAGCTTGAGGGCTCTTTGTACCTGATGGATAAAGATGGATGGCCCGCTGAGCGGAAAATAGAAATTGCTGTTGAGCCTTCAACAGTGCTTTTTCATTTTCGAAGAAATGAAACAGAAACCCGATACTTCCCAACAATCAAATACCAGGGTCAACGCATAGATTTTATGTTTAAGGATGCCCAGGTAATTAGTAATCAACCGTCCTGGTTGCTGCTAAACGACATGCTTTACTACTTTGAGCAAGACATTGAAGGTAAAAAATTACTCCCGTTTCTAAGTAAGCGTTACATTACTATCCCAAAATCTACGGAAGAGGCCTACTTCAAAAAGTTTGTGGCGCCTTTAATAGAAAAATATCATGTATATGCAGAAGGGTTTGACATTAAAACTGAAAAATATGTTCCGAGCCCTGTTATTAAAGTAATTTACGTAGATGCGGGCATTTCTCAATTGCAATTGTACTTCAATTATGGGGAGCACGCCTTCGCGATGGGTAATGAGAAAAGGGTAACCGTTCACCTGCATAAAGAACAGGATAATTACATATTTACCCGTGTGAAACGAGATGTAAACTGGGAAAATGAAAAGTATAACTATTTATTAAACCTCGATTTAAAAAAAACCAGTGCGCTTTACTATCATCTTGAACTACCGGTAGGACAGGATCAGGACGCTTCATACGGAGTACTCAACTGGGTAAATGAACACCTTGAACAATTAAGGCATGAAGGTTTTGAGATTGAGCAAACTAAAGGTAACAAGCGTTTTCTTTTCGCTGTTAATACAATCAATTTTGAAATAAAAGAAGACAACGACTGGTTCGACATCAATGCGATCGTTTACTTTGGAAGTCACCCTATCCCGTTTATTTCTTTAAAACAGCATATCCTACATAAGAAAAGGGAATTTTTACTGCCTGATGGATCAATAGCCATCATTCCCGATAAATGGTTTACACAGTACAGTACGCTGTTTAGTCTTGCAGATGCTGGAAAATCACTCAAACTCAAAAAGCATCATATTGGCCTGATCAATGACCTTGCTGAAGACAGCGTTGCCAACATCACGCTTAGTCGAAAACTTCAAAAATTAAACGACTTCGAAAACATAGCAGAGACGCAAATGCCAGTAAATTTCAAAGGTGATCTGCGCGGCTATCAAAAGGCTGGCTACAATTGGTTCAGCTTTCTGAGAGAATATAATTTTGGCGGCTGCCTTGCCGATGATATGGGTTTGGGTAAAACAATTCAGACGCTTGCAATGCTGCAGAAGCTAAAAGAAGAGGACCAGGCAAACTCAACTCACAGTACCTCTTTAATTATCATGCCGACCTCGTTGATTTATAATTGGCTTAACGAAGCGAAGAAATTTACGCCGAAATTAAAGATTCATGCCCATACTGGAACTACGAGAAATAAAGACGTAAGTCGCTTTGCCAATTTTGATATCATCATTACGACCTATGGAATCACACGGGTAGACATCGATGAGTTTAAAATGTTTTACTTCAATTATATCATACTCGATGAAAGTCAGAACATTAAAAACCCTTCCTCTAAATCATTTAGAGCGGTAAGGTCTCTCAAGTCAAAGAATAAATTAATTCTTAGTGGAACTCCGGTAGAAAACTCAGTGAGCGATCTCTGGACGCAGCTTACCTTTCTTAATCCCGGATTATTGGGTACCCAAGCCTTTTTCAATGAAGAATATGTACAAGCAATTGAGAAAAGAAAAGATGAAGACAAAGCCCGAAAATTACAAGCCATAATCAAGCCTTTCGTATTGCGCAGAACAAAAGAACAGGTCGCGGCAGAACTGCCATCTAAAACTGAGCAAATTTTCTACTGCAATATGAGCGAAGACCAGGCAGCCTATTACGAGAAGACAAAATCAGCCTACCGAAACGACTTGTTGACCAGTATGGATGATGGCACCTATGTAAAAAAACAGGTGCAACTGTTACAAGGGCTTACAGCTTTACGTCAGCTGGCTAATCATCCGCTGATGATCGATGACAGTTATGCGTCTGATTCCGGCAAGTTTGAAAACGTCATCCACACGCTTGATAATGTCCTTAAGGGAGGTCATAAGGTGCTGATCTTTTCCCAATTTGTAAAACATCTGGCTATATTCAAGCAATATCTCACTAAAGAGGAGATTCCTTTTGCTTATCTTGACGGCACGACAAAAAACCGTGGAGAGATCGTTGCAGAATTCCAACAGAACACAGCATTAAAAGTATTCCTGATCTCCATCAAGGCAGGAGGCGTTGGTTTAAACCTAACGCAGGCCGATTACGTATTTATCCTTGATCCTTGGTGGAATCCGGCTGTTGAGCAGCAGGCTATCGACCGTACTCATCGGATCGGACAGGAGAAAAAGGTGTTTATCTATAAATTTATTGCAAAAGACACCGTAGAAGAAAAGATCCTGGCACTTCAGAACCGCAAAAAACGGTTGGCTAGCTCATTAATTACAACTGAAGAAAGTTTTTTCAAATCGCTCAGCAAAGAAGATATCAGCGAGTTACTTCGCTAACAGTTTGCTTCTTTTCATAAAAATACCTCCAGTCTAAAACTTCACAACGAAATATAGACATTCTGGATACCGAACCAAATCAACCGATGTGATCGGCCTGCAAACGTAAGTTAGTTGTTTTCTAATATGTGTAAATATGTATCAGTTTCCATCATTTCAGCACCGAGGCTCATCAGGTGATCGTTAGGAAGCTGACAATCTATCAGCCGAAAACCTTTATTTCTACATAGCCAGATCAATGCGTATTTAGACGCGTTGCTCACTTTACTAAACATACTCTCCCCACAAAAGACCTGGTTAATTTGTACTCCATAGAGCCCACCTACCAATGTGTCATCCTGCCATACTTCCACACTATGTGCATAGCCACGTTCATGCAGTTCTATATAAGCATTCTGCATGTGTTGCGTAATCCAGGTACCTTGCTGGTCCTTCCTTCCAATCTTAGCGCAGTTTCCGATTACCTCGGCAAACGACTCGTCGTAAGTTACCCGAAACGCATGATTAGCCAATAATTTAGACATGCTTTTACTAACAAAAATGTCGCCTGGAAAAATCACGCAGCGCTCCTTAGGCGCATACCAACATATTGGATCTTCCTCACTGAACCATGGAAAAATCCCCTTATTATAGGCCATGATTAATCTTTCCGGCCTCAGGTCTCCACCGATTGCCAGAAGGCCGTCAGGATCGGCAAATCCTGGATCAGGAAAAAAGATCTCATTATCGTCTAATTTGAAAATCATATACAAAAATACCGTCTACAAACGTTTGTGCTCATTAGGTTCCAAATAATTTTTGAAATATATTAACATTCTACGGATTTGAGCTAATCAATTAACCCAATTGTTTTTGAATGGAGCATAGCTTCTTCATTATCATCGAACAGACAAGTTTTGATTCCATGGGCATCCTCAACAGCTTTTAACAATACATTGGCTTCAACTTCATTTTCCTTCCGAATGTTTCTAATGTAGATCGCCTCAATATTTCGAGGGTATTTGTTCGCTATCGTAGTATAAATTGTAGGGTCGCGCTGGGAATTGTCTCCTATGAATACAAATTTTTGATTTGGAAAGGCATCCAGGATACGCATCACCCGGATAAGTTTGCCTTCATGACCTGTCTTGCCTGTCTTGATTAAATCTTTCCACTGCTTAATCTGGTTCAATAAAAAAGTGCCCTCTGGCAACTCATTGTACCGAAACGTTTCCACGAGGTAGTCGTATAGGTTCCATTCACTGCTTGATACGTAAAAGAATGGATTTGGTTGCACAGCATCGGTATGTGAAAGGGCAAGTTTGCGATAGTACTTGCGGGCATCAGTAAATGTTTTGCGCGTACGGGGGTTCTTTATAAAAAGTTCCCTTAACCTTCTCCATATTGTTGCAGAGTGAGAAATCATGATGGTATCATCTATGTCCGATATAAAAGCATACTGCGTAATATGCGGCACATAAATCAGTCCTTCATTCCCGGCAAGCACGGAACGATCTTCTCCTAACGCCTCCACCTTTACCACATGCCAACCGGCGACTACATTTTTTTCAGCTTTCCATTCAAATTTGAAGAAGCCGTCATATTCCGTGTGGCTATAGACAGTTTGGCCGTTAAATTGCAGTCTTACTTTTACGAAGGGATAGGGTTTAAGAATAAACAGCTTCAAAAGATGAAGAACATTTACGAAAAGGTTGTCGCTGTACACTTGTTTCACCTTAGCCTTAAACCTAAATACATGTCCATAAACCACTAAATTGTGAGTGTGTCCATACCCATGATAAATTTTTACGCTAACAGTTTTATTCATTATCTATTAAAACAGACTAAGGCAACAGTTGTTTTGCTATTAAACTATGAGAGAAAGCACTTCAAACATAAAATTACTGTTTATTATCAATCCGGGCGCCGGAACTGAAAAAATAAACATAAAAGAATTAATCACAACCTATTTTGAAGATGCACTTCATAGCTATATACTTCACGAGTTGGCTCCCGATTGCTCAATCGATAAATTAAAAGAAACCATCAATGAATCAAATGCAGACCGGGTTGTTGCGGTAGGTGGTGATGGCACCTTGAAGATGGTTGCTGAATGCCTGTTGGAAACCGATACACCGGTTGGCATAATTCCCGCTGGCTCGGCAAATGGTATGGCCAAAGAACTTGGAATACCAGCCGACATTGAGGAGGCGCTTGACGTTGCCGTAAATGGTAATCCAAGAAAGATACACGCCGTATTAGTAAATGGTCAATTGTGCATTCACCTGGCTGACATCGGCTTCAATGCCTACATCGTCAAAAAGTTTGATGACCTTTCACAACGCGGCATGCTCGGTTATGCAAAAGCAGCATGGAAGGCCTTATGGAGTCACCATAAGATGGAGGTTGAATTTAAAATTAAGGGAGAAGTTATCCGATCAGAAGCTGCAATGGTGGTTATCGCCAATGCGACCAAGTATGGAACAGGGGTTAAAATTAACCCTGATGGACGGCTTGACGATGATCTTTTTGAAGTAATATTGGTAAAAAAATATTCGGTAGTGGAAATTTTAAAGGTCCGATTCACCAATCTGCCATTCAACCCGGAAAAGATAGAAACCTTTCAAACCAGCGGGTTAAAAATAAAAACCCGGCATAAAGCGCACTTTCAAGTCGACGGCGAATATATAGGACGAGTTAACAGCATCAACGCCCGCATCATAACATCTGCCATCAATATCATTGTATAATGGTTAAAGACAGTGTTTCGCGATCATTTCATCTGCAAGCCCGGAACCCATATATTTCACGAATGTAAAGTCTTCACAAGCACCTTGTTTGTCCTTCTGTTTTAGTTTTTTAAGCCCGTCTCTTATGCGCTCCTGGAAATACGCATCGTCGTAACCTAATTCTTGCTTCAAAGCCACAAATCTGGCCTCCTCCTTTATTTTAAACATTCCTTTCTCTTTGTTTCTATAAAAGTTGAGAATTGAATTGCTAAGTGCTTCCTTAGTTTTATAGCTCAAAATGGCCCGACTGATCTCCTGCGGGTCTTTAGCATCGCAGTTATAGCCCGATAAGCTAAACTTCAATGGAGCGATCAGTGACATTGTAGTATCATGATTTTCAGGGATAAGCCATTTTCCACTACTCATTCTGATCAGCCTTAACGCTTCGTCGTCCAGATCAGTACCAATCCCGGAGATTATCTTGGAAAAATAAACCTCGCCATTTTGATTCAGCTTGAAGCTTATATTAACCGTTCCCTGGATACAATTGTGTAGAGAATACCTGGGATAAACATGGTTTGCGATAACAAATGCTTCTAATCCTCCCTTTAATACTGGCTGGGCCTTAAGTGATGATGTTAAGAATAAAAGAAATACTAATAGGATCCTTACCATATCCCAATTTACAAATTTTATTCCTCTTCTGTACCGCTTTCTTTACGGTCCTTGGAAATCTTGTCGAACAATTTATCCATGTGTTCCACATAGGCGTTGGTATCATCTACAAAGAACATTAACGTTGGTATTACTCGCGCCTGGTGACGGATTCTTGCACCCAATTTATATCTGATTTCTCCGGCATGAGAATTTACCTCTGCTACCGATAAAGTTGTGTTGCTGTTATTGAAAAAGCTCAGATACACTCTAGCAACGCCCAAATCCGAAGATACACGGACTTTAGTGATGGTTACCAACGTATTTGGTAAATAGGCTGCGCCTTCCCGCTGAAAAATAGCTGCTAACTCTTCTTGTATGATCCCGGCAAATTTCTGTTGACGTTTACTTTCCATATTCTTCCTTTCTTCAATTAATATAACAACTTATCATAGGGATACCGCTCTGTGTGTAAAGCGATAACCTTATCGTATAATAGCTGTTTAAATTCTTCTAAATTCTCTTTGTGCAACGCTGATATAAAAATTGCTGGTGCATTTTCTGAACCCATCCAGCTTTTTTTGAAATCTTCAAGCGTAAGCACAAGCTTTTCCTCTTGCTCATGATCAGGCTCCGGGCTTACGTAGGCGTCGATTTTATTGAACACCATGATCGTTTCTTTATCCCTTGCGCCAAGATCCTTCAGCGTCTCGTTTACCACATTGATCTGATCCTCAAAATTGGGATGCGAAACATCGACAACATGGATGAGTACATCGGCCTCACGGACTTCATCAAGGGTCGATTTGAAACACTCTACTAGGTGATGCGGCAATTTTCTAATAAATCCAACTGTATCAGACAAAAGAAAGGGAAGATTTTCAATAACCACTTTGCGCACCGTCGTATCCAATGTAGCAAAAAGCTTGTTTTCCGCAAATACATCTGATTTTGAAATCATGTTCATGATGGTCGATTTACCAACGTTGGTATAGCCAACCAATGCAACCCGGATCAATTGACCACGGTTCTTGCGTTGCGTTTCATTCTGTTTATCGATCAATTTCAAGCGGCCCTTTAGCAAAGCTATTTTTTCAAGGATCATCCTTCTATCGCTTTCAATCTGTGTCTCACCTGGGCCACGCATACCAATACCACCTTTCTGACGTTCCAAGTGGGTCCATAAACGGGTTAATCGGGGCAATAAATATTGTAGCTGCGCCAGTTCCACCTGTGTTTTCGCTTGTGCTGTTTGTGCCCTGCCGGCGAAAATATCTAAGATCAGGTTACTTCGATCGAGGACTTTTACCTGCAGTTCTCTTTCAATATTCTTTAGCTGTGATGGCGAAAGCTCATCATCAAAAACGACCATATCGATCTCTTCCGACTTGACATAAGCCTGTATCTCTTCCAGCTTTCCTGTACCCACAAAAGTTGAGCGATCTGGCTTAAGCATTTTTTGGGTAAACTCACGGTCAACAATCCCGCCCGCTGTATCCACCAAAAAAGATAACTCATCCAGAAATTCCCTGGTTTCCTCAGGTTTTTCACCAGGCCGGATCACGCCAACAAGTACTGCCCGTTCCTGTTTAAGTGCTGTATCGTAGTTTTTCTGTTTTCCCATGTAAAATACAAAGATACAAAAGTTATACCGAGTTCAACTGTCGGGTAAAGGCCTGCATTGCCAAACCAGGATTAGCGGTTTTCATGAAATTTTCGCCAATTAAAAAGCCGTTGAACCCCGCTGCCCTCAACTCAGTTATGGTATCCACTGCACTTATGGCACTTTCTGATATCTTTAGAAATTCATCCGGAATCTCTTTCACAAGATCAAAGGACGTTTGAATATTCACTGAAAAATCAGCCAAATTGCGGTTGTTTACGCCGATTGCATCTAAATCTTTACAAATGCTTCTTTGCAACTCTACTTGATTATGGACTTCCAGAAGCACATTTAAGCCCAGGCTTTTTGCTAAAGAAGAGAGCGTTTTGATTTCTTGAGGTGTCAAAATAGCAGCAATTAATAAAATGATGTCAGCACCCAAGGCTTTCGCCTCCAGAACCTGGTATTCATCGATCATAAAGTCTTTCCGTAATACAGGGATCTCGTTCACTGCCCTTGCCAGAAGCAGGTCACCTGTATGACCTCCAAAGAAATCCACATCTGTTAACACTGAAAGCGCTGAGGCTCCTGCCGCAGTATAGCCTTGCGTCACATCTTCAACAGTTGCCTTATCGTTTATGACGCCTTTGGAAGGTGATCGCCGTTTAAACTCGGCAATGATGCCTGTCCGACTTTTATCGAGCAGGAAGTCTTTAAACACATGGGGGTTGCGATTGAAATGTAAACCTGCCTCCAATTGCTTAACAGGAACTGCCAGTTTTGAGAATGCTACTTCTTCTTTTTTGCGCAGTACGATTTTATCTAAAATAGTCATATTAGTTCTCTAACCAGTTACGCATCATTTGTTTTCCATATTCTGTAAGGACACTTTCAGGGTGAAACTGAACTCCACGAACATCCAGTTCCTTATGTCTCAATGCCATTATTTCCGCATCAACATCCGTTGCAGTTACGGCAAGGCAGTCTGGCAACCCTTCGTTGTTAACCACCCAGGAGTGATAACGGCCAACGTTTATGATATCAGGACAATCTTTGAAAAGTAATTCATTTTTGTCTAAGACAGAGATCGGTGTAGCGATCCCGTGCATTGGTCTGCCTAAATTCAACAAGGTCCCGCCAAAAGCTTGCGCAATTGCTTGCTGACCTAAGCAGACGCCAAAGATGCTTTTTGAAGCGGCATAAGTTCTAATCACGTTAAGCAACAAGCCGGCTTCTTCAGGAATGCCTGGCCCGGGCGATAGAATAATCTTGTCAAACTGATCTACATCCGCCAGCTCAAACTTGTCATTTCTCCAAACTTCAACATCCCGGTCCAGTTCATTTACTAAATGCACTAAATTGTAAGTGAATGAATCGTAATTATCGATAACCAATATCTTTTTTTGTATGCTCTTATTCATCTTCTTAAATATCTGCAGCCATTTGTATTGCCTTGCGTAAAGCAGCAATCTTATTATTTACTTCATTCAGTTCATTGATCGCTATAGAATCGGCAACGATACCCGCCCCTGCGCGATAATGCAACTGGTTATTTTTACTCATAAAAGTTCTGATCATAATGGCATGATTAAACTGGTCGTTGAAACCCATATAGCCGATTGCCCCGGCATAAAAGTTACGCCCCAGTCCTTCGTACTCGTCAATCAATTGCATGGCCCTGTATTTCGGTGCGCCACTCAATGTGCCTGCCGGATACGTATCGGCGACAACCTTAAATGCCGACACATCAGGTTGAAGGTTCCCGCTCACCTTTGATACCAGATGAATCAAATGTGAATAGTATTGGACCTCCTTAAATGACTTCACTTCCACACCACTACAATGCCTACTCAGGTCATTCCTGGCCAGGTCAACTAACATCACATGCTCTGCACTTTCCTTCGGATCCTGCTCCAGCTTCCTGGCCAACTCCGCGTCTTCCATGTCGTTACCAGTGCGCTTGAAAGTGCCCGCAATAGGGAAAATATTTGCGATATTATCTTTAATCGTGATTTGTGCCTCAGGCGAAGAGCCAAAAAGCTTAAAGCTGCCGTAATCAAAGTAAAAAAGATATGGCGATGGATTGATAGACCTCAAACAACGGTAAACATTAAATTCATCTCCTAAAAAGCCTTGGTTATAGGCCCTGGAAGGCACGATTTGGAAGACATCTCCACGTAAGATATGCTTCTTCATCTTCTCTACTATATCGATAAAGCCTTCATTACTAAGATTGGATTGCTCCTCCCCATCTACCTTGAAATTGTACTCTGGAAAATTCTTGTTTTGAATAATATATTCCATTTTTTCAAGATCCTCGTCATAGTCGTTATTGAACGTGTTTTTAAAGAGGGTAATTTCATTCTTAAAATGGTCAATTGCAATGATATATCTATAGATATGATATTGCATTATTGGAACTTCCTGATCCTTGGGTGTGGTCGCGCTAAATTTAATATCTTCAAAATACTGAACTGCATTCCATGTAAAATAACCAAAAAGACCACTAGAAATGTACCTGGTATCTTCCAGCACTGGTGGTGAGAACGATGCTTTGAAGGTATCGATTTCTTCTGCAAGTATAAAATCCGCTTTTTCCTCTTTAAATCCATCGGGAAAGTAGGTCGACAATTTACCATCCTGTAAAATAATGCCTGCTACCGGCTCGGCGCAAACATAACTCACAGCATTTGAGCGGCTATGGTAGTCCGAGCTTTCGAGCAGTATCGTGTTTGGGAACACGTCCCTCAATCGCAGATAAATGCTTACCGGTGTAGTCGTATCTGCCAGTCTTTTCTTATAAGTGGTGTTGATGATATAATTAGTCTTCATAAATAATCTTTATTCGTAGTCGTAAAATTAAACTCAATAAAAAACCCGACGTGTGGTCTACGTCGGGTTTCAATGTGGTTTGGTTTAGGTTGATAAACTATAAGGTACACAAAGCTACGACTAGACTCTCTTGAAAAGAACTACGCCATTGCCATGTATGTATATTGTTAATCATATGTCACAAAAATATAAATAAATCTTACAAAGCCAAATTATATTTGTAATTTTTATGAAACACCAAAGAAGGAACGTGTTGGATCAACGTTTGTCATCCGTATGATTGCAGCAACGATTATAATCAATGCGAGTCCAAAGTACAGTGCTACCGCTCTATGTTTTGCCGCCGGGTCGTCACCTTTTTTCGACCTTGCATTACCTACTGTTACTAAAACCGCGGAAAAGATCATCATACCAATGTGTTCCATCTTCCAATACCTCTCACCGGCTTCTACAAGCGGACTCATGAAATAAAGAACTAAACCAATCAGGATCTGCGTGTGTACAAATATTAAGGTGAATAGGTTAATCTTTCTGTTTGCTTCTGTATAAGGCTTTTTACCCAGCCAGCCGACAAGAGCTTGAACAATTGCCACTACCAATAAAATTAAAACCAGGTAACGCCAGCCTGAATGTGCACTTCTTAAAATCTGATACATAGAAATTTTTCTTTCAAACTTAGTTATTTACTTTCTTATAAGCATAAAACCCAAACGTTATATCTTTTTTAGAATCGTTATAAAGTTTGCACCCTGCCTTTCGTTTATTTTTTCTGGCTTCATTTCTTAATACAGCATTATCATTACAATAATACACCAAGCCTACTTTCGGCGATAATTCTATTTAACTAATCTATAATGAAAAACTTACGATCGGCAGCAGTACTCATTCTAATTGGTCTTTTTGCCAATTTTGAACTCAGCGCCCAAACAACGCGGACTTCGATTACAGGAACGATAACAGATGAACAGAAAAAGCCAATTCCGGGGGTAAGAAGTTTAAATTTTATAAAGGTCACAGCCTGGAAGTTTCAGGCGATCTATTCAATGTAGCCGACCTGATCAACAAAAATTGGGGTGTTAATGAGTCGTTGGGAAATCAGGGGCTTTATAGTGTAAATTCATTTGACAAGACAAGCAATCAATTCGTTTACAACGTGAATAATGCCGGTGTTGCCATTCCAACAGGTTCACCGTATCAAGGTCAAATTGGCATTAGATATGCCTTTTAATCCCATTAGACAGCCCTAGTTAAAAACAACAAGGTTATCAATGAAAACAGGCCCGGCAAAATTGCCGGGCCTGTTTTGTATCCTATCTAATCTTTACACTACTACACTTCTTCGATATCATATACCAGCACTTTGCTCCATAAGTGTCCACAATTTTCAATAAATTCAAGGTGTAGCGGGTGCGACTGGTAGATCGCCTGAGCTTTAAGGTCTTTGAAGTACATTAGCTCAGAAACGCTCCAACTGTTGTCGATAACGTCACGTTTCTCTGTTTTTGCAGCAATTCCTACATGAAGATTGTTAACCGTTTCGATACCTTTTAATTTTTTGATGCCAGCGATCAGCTGATCACGTTCAACTTCGGATCCAGGGTTTTTAAGCCAGAAGAACACATGGTGCACTATGGGGAAAGTTTTCATATTCATTTAGCCAATATAAAAAAAAGAGTAATCTCATCCAAGATTACTCGTTTTTAACTAACTTATTATTCATAAAAAAACTGGCTGTTGGGGAAGGAGTCGAACCTCCAAGGGGTAGTTAGCTACAGTTCAAAAATTAATTTGTGGTCAACCCATAAACTGCGTTTGTCCATTTATCCCCACCACCGAGACAAGAAGGCGTGTCTGCCAATTTCACCACCCAACATTCATTTAAAGTACTAATTTGATCAAGCAGTAAGATTGGTTTAGGTTGATTTATCTTACTGCTCAATTGCTGTAGGGGAAGGAGTCGAACCTTCAAGGAGTAGTTAGCCCTTACGGGTTTTCCATATTCTCCACCACCGAGACAAGGAGGTGCGTCTGCCAATTTCACCACCCTACAGAGTATAAGCAAATGTTAAAGAACTAAT
>JAPSHM010000388.1 GCA_031179845.1 Pedobacter sp. | reverse complement strand
TGTCTGTGGGTGCAATATCAAGCTTTTTGCATGCCGATGCGGTGAACAGCACTGCGCACACCATCAAAAGTTTATGGATTGATTTCATGTCTATATGGTTAGAATTGTCGCTTTAAAAAGTTACATCCAGGCCTGCTCCGTAAAATACAGGAAGTGGATAGGTTCTGGCACTGTTGGGAGCAGATGAAGGGTTCAGGTTATTGCCGAATTCTGAGGTCTCCGGATCAATGAATTTCAATTTACTGAATGTTAAAAGGTTTTGTCCAATTAACGACACCCTTAATCGTTGAATGCCTAATTTCTCAGTCACATTTTTGCTAAAACTGTATCCAATATTTACATTTTTTAGTCTCAGATAGGATGCGTCATACTTGTAGAGATCTGATCCAGTCCTCCAGTTGTTTGTATTGGATGCTGAGCCAATGTTGGCCAGTATTGGATAGCGGGCGTCTGGGTTTGTTGGCGACCAAATATCGGTTTGATGCTCGTACATGGTGGCGCCGTACCCATAATGGAAAGGTTCTATAAGTTCGCCTCTCAGGAACTGATCACGCTTACCAACCCCCTGGAGAAAGAGAGACAAATCGAAACCTTTTACTGCCAGTCGATAAGTAAACCCAAAAGTGAACCTTGGAAAAGGGTTACCTAATATCGTTTTGTCATTTTCGTCTATTACGCCATCATTATTCAGATCTTTAAACTTAGCATCTCCTGGCTGTACGCTGTTGCCTTCGATCTTAGGTGAATTATCGATGTCATTTTGATTTTGAAAAAAGCCGTTGCTGAGGTAGCCATAATATTGGGTGATTGGAGCTCCAATTCTTCGTACAAGCTGAAATACGTCTTGATTGTAAATCCGTTCCCTGGTATTGCCCGTTAGTTTCAAGAGTTCATTCTTATTATCGGCAACATTTAGACTAAAGTTATGGGTAATGGTCTCGCCACGTAAATTATACGTCACCGCGGCTTCCCATCCCTTATTTTTCACTTTGGCAACATTGGAACTCGGAGATGCTGCACCAAACAAAAACGGCACATCCTCTCTATCGGCCAGTATATCACTGGTTATGGTATTGAAATAGTCAAAGGTCGCAGTTAAGCTGTTGTTGAACAAAGCAGCGTCAAAACCTACATTTAGTTTAGCAGCCCGCTCCCAGGCAAGGTTTCTATTAGCAACCAGGGTTCCCGCCCCGCCAACTATATTATTATCGAATCCATATGCGTTGGCATAGTTAAAATAGGTAGTTTGATATTGATAGTTTGCCACATTCTGGTTTCCTACGATACCATACGAGGCCCTGATCTTGAACGAGTTTAAGGTCGACCGAATTGATTTCATAAATGGTTCTTCCGTAACAACCCATCCTGCACTTGCCGAGGGGAAAAATCCAAGTCGATTACCTGCCGCAAATTTTGAAGAAGCATCTTCGCGAAATAGTGCTTCAAAAAGGTATTTATCTTTAATGGAATAGTTAACCCGACCGAATACAGACAATAGACTTGTGGCATCGATGCCAATGCTATTCGTTGAATTTTCCACATCAACGATTGTTCCTGTTGTTGGCGTACCAAGATAAGGGTCTGTGAAAGTTTTTTGCAACTTAAATCCGCGCTGCTCATAGCTTTCACTAGAAGCCCCTATGAGGACTTTGAAGGGCTGACCTGCTATTTTAGTACTGTATTCGGCGTAAAGTTTAGTATTGAACAATGTAGATTTACTGTTCCCATCTAAAACACTTAGGTCATTCCCATAGACGCCTGAGGGCAAGAAGTCAACTTGGGTCCGGCGGAAAAAAGTTCCATTATTTTGCAGCGTCCCTCCAAACTCTCCCGTCAGTTTCAGCTTTTTTGTAATGGACAATTGACCATTGAAAGCTGCGAAAATTTCATCATTATCTGCCTGATTGAAACCACCTTTTTCGAGCACCCCATATTCATTATATTGTGAGGCAACTGGATTTGTCAAATAATTGCCTTCATCATCCTTCCAACTGTAATTGTAAGGAACACAATTGGCATCTGCAAAAATGTTGTTGTCACCTACGCTGTTGGATTTGTTGCGACTTTTAGTGTAGTTCAGGATGATATTTGTCCTAAGTTTCCCAATTATCGAAGTTTGGTTCAATCTTAAATTATATTTCTGATACCCGAAATCGGGTCCGTAGCCGCCATTTCCAATCAAATTGCTTCCCTGATTTTGATATCCGGCGGATACATAGTAGGAAGAGCTTGCCCCACCCCCATTGAAACTTAAATTATGAGACTGCAAAGGGGCAGTTTTTAACAAATGATTGATGTCCCAGGTACCGTTGCCTGCAGCTTTGAGCGCAAGGATTTGATCCGGAGTATAGGCAAGTGGTAAACCGGAATTTGCCAATGACTGATTCTTAAAATATGCATTGTCCCAGGCATCCACTTTGTCGACCAACACGCGAGCTTCCTGCAAACCGTAATTTCCGTTATAACTAAA
>JAPSHM010000387.1 GCA_031179845.1 Pedobacter sp. | reverse complement strand
AAGACCGGTGACGTTGTCCAATGCATATTGAACCGATTTAGTTATTCCTACCTTGGGGTCTGAAAGTGTTCCATCTAAATCAAATAAAATTACTTTGTATTTATCCATATTAAACTCCCTTATTATATCTAATATTCACCCTAATTTTACCACAGTAAATACAAATAAGTTCCAATTCTTGTTGAACTAACCTGCCCCTATAGTTCATTAAGAAAAACCGAAATGATCTCATTTCGGTTAAACTTTTTTCAAAACGGTACGACTTTTTTATAAACAGTACAACTTGCTTTTAAAACCACAATTGGTGGCCTTTTGAATGTGCAATTCTTACACTTATCATACATTTAAATTCAATTAAAAAAATCCTTTAAGAAAAAAGAGCAAATTGATCTCCGTTTATTCCTCTATTAAATCGCTCAACAAGTTTTCTCAAATTACTTTTTACTTTAAGAAAAAAATAAGGGTCTTGGGTTGCTCGGTATGTTGTAACCTACATCATACCGAGTCGATTTGAATCTTAGCTGAATCCCTTATAGACTTGTGCACACAAGGAACCCAACGGAAGGGATAGCAATGTTTGACCAGCTGCTCGAGACGATCAAGACCCTGGCTCCTGTCGGATCGCTTGTTGTTAGCATCCTTGCTTACAAGCAGATTAACACTTTATCAGTTACTTACTTTCTAACGTAAACTTAATAACCTTGGACTCTTCAACCCATCCAGTATAAAAATCATCCTTTGTTTCAACCTCTACTAATATCCAGTTCCCTTTTTTACCGACTGGGAATATTACCGTATTTTTAGAAATAGGTTCTTTCGAAGCTAGATGAGATTTTTTGCTAGGTCGTGTTCTTAATTTAGTTTCAGTGCGTAAAAATCCCATGTCTCCAAACGGTCTTTCAATTTCAGGATTTTTAACAAATGCTTTTTTTACAGTTTTAACAGTTTCATTTTCATTAACTTTTGTACTTACCTGTTTAGCAACATCATAATCGTGGTTGCCGGTTGCAATGCTGATCATTAACATAAATAAACTCTGAGCCACGGTCAAAATAATAAATTTGCCAACATCTTGTCCAATGCTAGTAAATATTCCAGCAAAATAAGAACGTATTTTTTCTTTTGCATCCATACCTCTGCTTAGACCTGATTGTGCATCTTGAATTGCTTGAGTTATTTCAACTCTTAATTCATTTTTGGTCATATTACCTACTAAATCTGAGGAATTGACCTCTTTGTAATCAGGTTCAGAATCAAGATTAAATTCATCAATAATTTCATCAATTACACTTAAATCCTCAAGGGTTATATCATCAAATAAACCTTGATAATTTAAGTTTTTAGTTATTGAAAAAACTTCATGAAACATTAATTTATTTAAATCCGGATATTCTATATTATATTTTTCGGCTATACCTTCCATTGAAGGTAAATTTTGAATCTTCCAGTTAATAAGATTTTGTAGAGTTTTTTGCTGTTTTCGAAACATTTGCATTGTTGTTGTATTTATCAAACTTTTCATTTGAGCCTGCTGTTCTCGAAACATTTGCATTGCTGGCGTATTGAACAAACTTTTCATTTGAGCCTGCTGTTGAGCCTGCTGTTCTCGAAACATTTGCATTGCTGGCGTATTGAACAAACTTTTCATTTGAGCCTGCTGTTTTCGAAACTCTTCGAATGCATCAAAGTATTTAGCCATTAGTTTTATCCCCTCCCAATAAACTTTACACAATTACACAATTTTGCAATATGTATAATAAAAAACGCTTACTTCATTAGTAAGCTAGAAATATGTTATTTCGGTTTTTCTTCGTTATCATCGAAGTAAGCTTTAGCTGTTCTTCGGATATCCGGTATTTCTGACCAATCTTTGATGCTCTCAAAATTCCCTTCTTAATATGACGATAAACGGTCATTTTAGAGATTTTCAGTTAATTAAGAAACCCTGTATGGAAACAAAGAAAAGAAATAAGGAGATAACAATGCTCATATACCCCAAAAATTCTCTTCTATCCTTTTGAAGTTCGGCTAATCCTGTCACTAACATAATTGCCCCCAAGAACAACATAGAATACGGCATCAACTCAAAATTTTCAGTAATTAGCTGATAGGCTGATAAAGCAAGAACAATTATCGCTAAGATAACTCTAACTATTTTCAAAAATATATTTCCCCCTAAAAATTAAGTCGGTACAATTTAAAATATAATCATACCATTTACACCTTTTCATTTGTGTGGAAAATGGAAATTCCTACTTTCACTAACCTTCCCCGATAATTGCATAAAGAAAAAGCTGCCCTTTAGACAGCTCTGATCTTCAGCTAACGCACTCGTTAGTTGAAGTACATTTGTTCACAAACTTAAATGCTTTTGATATTTAATCATATCGAAAAAGAATCTAAGAAAGTTTTGAGTTGCTCTTATTTATCCAGGTTATTGCTATTGCTGTCCCACAATCAAGCCCTAAACCC
>JAPSHM010000147.1 GCA_031179845.1 Pedobacter sp. | reverse complement strand
GGCAAATACTTTTGTTAAATAAACCGGGTTTTCAGTAAAATGTGCTGTTGGAATGTCCAGATCATCCAAATGTGTAAAACGACTGTCATCCAGTTTCACCCGTTCCAGCCGAACACCGTTACCTCGTTTAAGTACACCGCTGATATTTTGGGAGGTTGTAGCATTAATCGCCTGTCCATTAACTGCGCTAAAAAAATCCCCTCGCTGTAAACCTGCCCTGTATCCAGAGCTACCTGGCACCACTAATGTTACAACCCCGATCAACTGCCCTGGAACTTGCGGTATGGTAATAAAGCTATATTCAAAGCCGTAATAGGCAAAAGAGGAATACTCATCCTTTACTTCGTCAGGGTCATGCAGGTAGGAGAAGCGATCCGACGTATGCAATAATGATTCAAAAAAAGTGTTTTTATCGGCTTCATTAACTGGGCTTTGTGGCAATTGGTCATGCCAGTAGTAGTAAAGTTTCATACTATCCAAAACCCATTTATTTTGTTCCGAAAGGTTTAGCGGTTCAGGATTGTCTTTTTTACAGGACGAACTTAGTACACAAAAAAACGATAGGAAAGTGAAAGCAAGCGTATAAATTGATCGGTTCATGAGCGGTTTATAAACGGATCAATCCACACCAGTGTGAAGGTAAGCTTTCAGTTCCCTTCTCAATAAAGCTATCGATTCTTGTAGATGATTATCTATCGTATTCGGGGAAATACTAAGTCTTTCTGCAAGTTTTTTCCGTGAAAGTCCTTCATTCAAGTACAAAGTTATCACTTCTCGTCTTCTTGAAGTCAGTAGCGATAATGCGTCCTGAAATACGGTTAAGTATTCTTTTCGTTGAAAAAAACTTTCGGGAGAGGGGAAGTCTTCTGTCGCCGAATAGGTCATCACTTCTACAAGTTTTTTACTCTGATTCTCTTTACGGAGTTCGTCAATGTAAATGTTTTTGGCAAAAGCAAATAACAATGGATACAAATTTGCTTTCTCTTTTATATCGTCCCATTTTTCCCAAAGTTTAATAAAAACCTTTTGTAATATCTCCTTTGTCTGATCATTGTCGCGAGAAAGTGTCATCACTGTACTCCACAATTTTTTATGTGTTTCATTATAGATTGCATTGAAATGTTCTGTTTTAGATGTCAATTTGGTCATAATGGCTAAGATCGATAAACATCTAAATTTGTGGATTCTACTGTTAACAATATGTTAAATGTGAGTTATATCTTATCGCCACCATTTAACATTCAAACGATTTTTTTTATCACTAATTAATCTTGCCGAACCCCGAAACTAAACCGATTGCTTTGCATCCCAGGTACCTGACGCAGCAACCTGTTTCGCATAAACAGAAAAATCTTTCGGCTCTCTATTCAATGCTTGTTCTACACCATTGGCGATGGATTCATTTCTACCATCTAGAACCTCTGTAAATAAGTAAGTGATTAGCCAGATGTAATCATCAGGTATTTGCTCCTTTTCCATGTGTTTTTTATAGTCTTCCATACTAATTTGCAGGTATTCAATCTTTCTGCCAATGGCCGTGGAAATTTCGTTAACTGCGTCATTGAAAGATAATAACCTTGGTCCGGTCAGCTCATATAGTTTACCATCATGTCCTTCTTGTGTTAAGGAAGCCACAACAACGTCGGCAATATCTTCAACATCAATGAATGGTTCTTTGACATCCGCTAGAGGAAGCGCAACAAGGCCATCTAAAATTGGTCCCAATAAATAACTTTCGTTGAAATTTTGATTGAACCAACTAGCCCTTGCAATGGTCCATTTAAGACCTGAATTTTGTACAACTTGTTCGCATTCTTCCGCTTCTTTTTCTCCACGTCCGGAAAGTAAAACCAGCTTCTCAACACCGCTTTCCCTGGCCAGATTGCAAAAATCCTGAATGACTTGAACTGCTCCCGGTACTGCCAAATCAGGCTGGAACGAAATGTAAACGGCATGGATCTTGTCGAGCGCGTTTTGCCAGGTACTTTGGTCTGTCCAATCAAAGCTTGGGGATGCACTTCTCGAGCCAGCTCTAAATTGAATATTTAGCTCATTTAATTTTTGAGCCACTCTGCTTCCAGTCTTCCCGGTAGCACCTAAAACCAGAATCTTTTTTTCGTTGTTTTCCATATTGCTTAAATTTCTTAAACAAATGTAGGGGAGTAGTTAGGGGATAAATAGAATGAAATCGCCAACATTAGCGGTAGCACTCAGACAGGTTTTCTGTAACTACATGAAATCTTTTTTGATACTGAGATGGGGGCAAGCCAGTAAACTCTTTAAATGCCCGTACAAAATGAGATTGATCCGCATAGGTGTTTTGGAACGCAATATCGGTCAGCCTTTTGAAATCGTTGTTTTTCAATTGTTGGAAGGAGGATTGAAACCGACAGATCCTTGAAAAAAGTTGTGCTGATATTCCAACTTGCTGTTTAAATTTCCTTTCGAAGCTCCTTTCTGATAAATGAACTTCTTCTTTTAGCTTCTTCAACGGATAGGTGCCATTAGAACCGGTGATCTTATTCAGAATGTAATTAACGGATGAGTCGGGATTGGCCTGTTCCAGTGCAAGTTTGTTCAGTAGATAGCTGTTTAACGCCGCTACTTTATCGTGCTCGGTAGGAGCATCTTCCATTTGGCCTGTCAAATTATAACCATTGGAAAGACTTTCTAAGGCCAAACAAGTATCGGTTAAGGTTTCTGCATTCAATTTAAATAATGAACCTATCGTATGCGGGTGAAAACACACACACAGCGCTTTAAAGTTCCCATTTACTTTCAATTCTTTTGCCTGGGTTGTCTGTCCGAAGAGGAACGATGCTGGAAGGGTTTTTCCATCTCTCTCAATCGTCCCAAAATTTAAATCTTGAATCAAGAGCCCCGGACAGCCGTCTACAATTGGAGTAAATGTCTTTTGCACCGTGTTCTGACCTTCGGTTTCGATATACGAAACGTATTTAATGAAGGGCTTCAATGCATCAGGTATCGTAAAGCTTTTTACTTCCATAATCGAATTTGAACTACAAAGCTAATCATCTGAACTTTTACATTATAGAACAAAAACGACAAATGTTAATGGATCACCTACCCGTTAGGTGATGAAACGCCCTTAACATCTCATGTTGCAATATTTTTTGTTTATTTTTACCGAAAATCCGAGTAATATATGTCTTTTAGTACCCTAGGTTTATCTCCAGTTTTATTGGCAACCTTGATAGATCAGAATTTCACCATACCAACACCGATCCAACAAGCTGCAATTCCAGCCATAATAAACAAAAAAGATGTTTTAGGTATTGCCAAGACAGGCTCAGGAAAAACTGCCGGTTATGTTCTGCCAATTTTGATGAATCTGCAGGAGAATCCAGGTGTTAAAAACCGCCATGCAAATGTGCTGGTTTTAGTCCCAACACGGGAATTGGCTGAGCAAGTAAAAGACGTGTTTAAGACTTTTAGTAAAGCACTCCCACAGCCTGTTAAAACGCTTGCCGTCTATGGTGGAGTTTCCATTAACCCTCAAATGATGGCTTTGCAAGGTGTGAATGTACTTGTCGCTACACCTGGAAGGTTATTGGAACTTGTCGATTCAAATTCGGTACACCTAAGTAGTATTGAAACTTTGGTATTGGATGAGGCAGACAAAATGCTTAACCTCGGTTTCCAAGAAGAGGTGAACAAAATTATAGCGCTTCTGCCTCAAACGCGTCAAAATATATTGTTTTCGGCTACCTTGAGTAATGATTTACAGCATATTCACCAGGTTTTGCTGCATGAACCGCTAATTATCAAAATAGAAGTAGAAGAAGAGTCACTCACACTGATCAACCAGGTTGCCTATATCGTTTCGGAGGAAAAGAAAGGTCCATTTCTGCGTTACCTGATTAATCATCATGAAATGAAGCAAGTCTTGATATTTGCTTCTTCAGTCCACCAGGTTGATGCGATCGTCAACAAGCTTCGTAAAAATAATATAGATGCGCGTGCCATCCACAGTAGAAAAAGTCAGGGTGCTAGAACTGATACCCTCTCTCTTTTCAAATCAGGTAAGTTAAGGGTTTTAGTGGCTACAGATCTCATGGCCAGGGGAATTGATATTGATGCGCTTCCTTTTGTCATCAATTATGAATTGCCGCGGTCACCCAAAGATTATGTTCACCGGATCGGAAGAACGGGTCGCGCAGAGACTACCGGAGAAGCGATTGCATTGGTTAGTCCAAACGAACTACACCACTTCGAAGTGATTCAAAAGAAAATGGGTATTCAGGTAGAATTGAAGGTGGTTGAACACTAGGTAAAGTGTTGTTTTGACTTTTGTCGCATTCACCCCTTTAGTCTGTCGTTTCACGCCTTGTCATTGTGCTTATTTTGCTGTTAATTTGAGCCACATCAATCTTTATATTATGTCGTTTCAAGGATATTTAAAAACCATAAAAGAAAAAACGGGCAAGGTGCCTGCGGACTTCAAATTGCTGGCAGCTCAGAAGGGCTTTACTGAAGATGGGGTTTTACAAGTCAAAGCTACAGAGATCACTAAATGGCTAAAGGAGGATTTCGACCTTGGTCATGGACATGGTATGGCAATTTTTGCAATATTGAAAGGATTAAAGACCGAAAATAGCCAGTAGGGAGCAGGAAATTTTAAACAGAACAAGAGCTAGAAAACTTTATAAAAGAAAAAGCGAGACCTGTCAGAAGACTGGTCCCGCTTTTAAATTAACGCTCTCGAGTACTAAGGTAGGAATATAATTTTAAAAAGCAAATTAAATTGATATTTTTTTGATAATAATTAATTGCTTGAGCCAAAAAACAACATAGGACATGATTAAAAATAAATTAACCATTCTTAATATTGCCATTATTGCAGCAATATTGACATCTTGCCAACCCGGTACAAAAGGGGGGAACCACGCATCAATTGACCAAAAAGATACAGATTCCCCGAAAAACTTAAAGCCAGCTGAAAGTTGCTATGCTAATGTGAACGGGCTAAAAATGTACTATGAGGTACATGGCAAAGGTAAGCCCATTGTATTGCTACATGGCTCCTATATGAATATACCCTTGAATTGGTCGCAATTCATTCCCCTTTTGGCTGGTGACCGAAAAGTGATTGTAGCGGAAATGCAAGGCCACGGTCGCACAAAGGACATATCCCGCGAGTTGAGTTATGAAGGTATGGCAGACGATGTGTCCGGATTGCTGAAGCACTTGAAAATTGATAGTGCTGATGTACTAGGGTATAGCATGGGAGGAGGAGTAGCTTTTCAGGTAGCCGTCCGACATCCGGAGCAAGTACGCAGGCTAGTGGTGCTGTCAGGCACCTATTCACATGATGGATGGTGGCCTGAGGTTGAAGCCATGTTTCCTGCGATGAATGCGGATATGTTCAAAGGATCACCGATAGAAAAGCATTACGACAGTCTGGGTAACGATCCAGCCGATTTTCCAAAATATATTAAAAAAGTCATCAGTATAGACTTGAAGCCTTATGATTGGTCTAAGGATGTAAAGAAGATTAAGGCCCCCATATTTATGGCTATTGGTGATGCAGACGGTGTCCAATATGAGCATGCACTTGAGTTATTTCGAGCCAAAGGCGGTGGGAAAATGGGTGATATACATGGGCTACCTCAATCACGGTTGGCAATTTTACCAAGTACGACTCACATTGGGATCATACAGCGAACAGAATGGCTGATGCCCATGATTACTGATTTCCTGAATTCTGACCTCAAGAAAACGCCACCGACCTTTTAAAGACCGCGAATTAAGATAAACATATATGTTTACTGAAAAACCCTGCAATCTTACGATGGGCAGGGTTTTGTTTGCCTAGATAACTTTAATACTTAAACCTTTAATGGTTGACCAGCCTGCCTCATCTGTCACTCGAATGAGGAAATGGTAATCGCCCGGATCAATGTCGGCAGGTACATTGATTTCCTGTTGTACATCGTATGTTTTCAAATTTTCCGGGATCTTGAAAGTTTCAATCAGAAGAAAAGGCTGAACTGGCGGCTTAACCGGATCGAAGTTACAGCTTTCTACCTCCGTGCTATGTGCATGATGATCAAAGTTATGGTGAATGTCTATGGTGACCGAGCCTAGTGCAACGTTATCATTGACTTGCGCACGGAAAGTTAACTTCTCCCCACGTTTTACTGTGCTGCATTGTTTTGGAAAGGCAACATCTGCAGACATATCGATAGTAGGGTAGTCCGTGTCAATTTTCTGCGCGTCATCTTTCTTACATGCTCCAACCAGGATTGCTATAATTACGCAAGAATATAAGAGGTTTTTTTTCATAATGATAAGGTTATTAGTTAAATCTGATAAAGAAGCCGGGTATGATTACATCCCGGCCAATTTGAACAGCGTACTTCGTGCTTTTTATGTGGTCTGTTTTAGTGCAAACTCGGAATTAAGGTTTCTCGAAGTGTTCTTCAAATTCAATCTCTTTTCCAGTTTCGTCTACTACCATCAGGTGAACATGATAATGGCCTTTTGGGGCTTCAGTAACATCTACATGCTTATGTAGGTTGAAAGTAGGTTGACCAACCATTTCTGCATCGGTATAGATCACTTCTTTTTCCCAGCCTTCGCCGTGTATCTCCAGGATCATCTTTGCAATTTTGTTGGGTGCAGTAACAGCAGCTTCAACATGTAGGTCGTTTCCGGCATCATTCAATCCAACTTCAAAACCTGATACTGACGGTAGTGTAGGGTCAATAGTGATCTGCAGCTCAAATTCTGTTTCAGTAACCTGCCCATTTTGGTCGGTAACCTTTAAGTGACCATGGTAGTCTCCGAGAACCGCTTCAGTAGGAACATCGAGATGTATGTGGAATTCGGCATTTTTGTTTCCTGCAAGCCCTTCTGTATAGGTGTTGGTTACTTTCCAACCTGTACCGGTTTCTGGGTGGATCTCTAAGACTACTTCCTTAATGGTTCCTGGCGCGGTAATTTGTGCCTCAATGTGTAAGTCGTTTCCAGGATGCGCAAGCTTATTATTGCCGGTTCCTACTTCCAGTTGCGCAATCGTAGGCTTTCCAATTTCCTGCTGCTCGTCTTTTTTACAAGCAGTGAATGTAGCAGCCAGTAGCAGAGACGCTACGATAAATCTTGATGTTTTCATAGGTTTTAAGTGTTTTTGTGTTATCATTTATTTAAGAGTTTAAGATCTTTATCGTTTTTTATGGATATTGAATGGTACTTTGAGCGACAATACGATGTTTCTCCCGGCCTCGGGTAATTCAATAAGCCGGTAAAAACTGGTATGGTTAAGGTACTTGGTGTTCAATAGGTTCTGAGCCTGCAAACTGATCGTAATGGGTTGGTGATACAGGTCTACTTTTGTTCCTGCCTGGACGTTGATCAGTCCGTAACCCGGTGTTTTCTTTTCTGGTGGGACTGTGTTATTCTGGGCAGCCGTAATCCGGTAGTCGACTGAGAAATAGTTTTCTGTAAAACTTTCGTTCAGCTTGGGCGACCAGGTCAAATTTAATAGTGCAGATGCTGGTGGTGAAAAGGGTAGTGTATATCCTTTTTTCTTACCTGAAAGCTGTTTTGCATACAGATATTCCCCAAGCAGTTCAGCGCCTAACGTTTCCATAAACTGGTATTTCACCTGGATTTCTCCACCATAGCGCATTACCCGGCTTTGCGTATAATCGAATATTTGGTTGCCAGCGCCATGCAGATAATCATGTTCTGAGGTAGGATTTAAGTAAATGTAATTGGGGAAATAATTGTAGAACGGACTGAGCTGTACAGACCATTTCGGAGCATCCCAGCCCAGGGTTAGATCGGCCTGATAAGATTCTTCAGGGTCTAATGATGGGTCGCCACGCTCGTAACTATAATAGTGATAGTTGACACCATTGGCCGACAATTCTTTCGCAATCGGCATTCGGAAGCTCTTGCCAACATTGGCTTTCAGGCTGAACGGACTTGAAGGTAAATAATTGATACCGGCCGACCAGACCAGGCTATTGAAGCTGCGCGTCAGGTTTGCGGCCCGGATGAGTTTCACTCCTTCACTCTCAAACCAATCCCTGTACTCGTACATCCGCAGATTGCCATAATCATATCGAAGTGCACCGTGCAGCAGTATTTGATCACTTAGTTTAAACTTGTCATATAAAAATAATCCTGCAGTGTGCTGCTTAAAGGAAGGGACAAGAAAGCTCCATCCATTGATCAGATTATCCTGATACTCTGCGTTAACACCAAAAGTTATCTCGTGCTTGTTCAATAGGAGTTGGTCACGAATATTAAGTGAATACACCTGTTTGTCAAATTCCCGCTCCAGGTTTGATGGAATGCGCATGGTGTCCGGATAAACCGGTGGCATATGGCCGTGATTAACATATCCGCTAAACTCTTGCCTGAAATTATGCTGATAGCCAAGATCGGCTTGCAGAAGGTGGTTACCTGTATGGTATTGACTGCGGTTGATGATCTTGAAGTGGTTCACCTCTTGACTGGGTTGTTGCACATCCCGACTGGAACGATCATGTAATTGTGTGTTGACCTTAATAGGTTCTAAACCGTGTGCATTAGCAAAGAAACCACTGCGTGTTTGGACATTTGATACGTAAAAAATGCTTCGGAAGTGATCTGTAAGGTAGCCGGTATTGAAATGAAGACCTGTCTCTCGTCCTGCAGTATTCCGCAAAGCCTGTTTATAGAGCGGCACCGGGTAATTATATACGTGAACGATATCTGTAGGTACACGGTAGTCGCCATAGTTTTGATAAGTGAACCTTGAGTCGAAAAACCAGTGTTCACGGCGTCCGAGAAGATTGACAGAGGTGCCATAAAGGCTGTTGTTGGTTTTTCCAATCAGATCAACCGACCCGCCAAGCGTGTGTGCAGCTGGCAGTAGACCAGGTTTTACGTTAATTACTCCACCAATCGCATCCGAGCCGTGTATAAAGGAGGCAGCCCCTTTTATCAGTTCGACTTCTCCAGCTGCAAACTGGTCGAGCTCCAAACCGTGGTCGGCACCCCATTGCTGTCCTTCATGTTTAATGCCCTTGTCAGTCACCATTACCCGGTTGAAACCCAAGCCCCGAATTAATGGTTTAGATTGCCCAGAACCTATCCCAATGGTCTTGATTCCCGGCATCCGCGAAAGCGTTTGCATCAGGCTGCCGCCAAGGTTGCGTTGAATGAACGCTTTATCAATCACCTCTATGTTTAACGATTCTGTTTTTTTGCGCTCTTCC
>JAPSHM010000007.1 GCA_031179845.1 Pedobacter sp. | reverse complement strand
GGTAAACACCTGCATATTGAAGAAGATTTTCGGTAAAGTGATATACTTTCAATGAAGATTTATAGGCATCTCTCATATCATCCACCCAAACTGAATTTTCAGCTTCTGCACGTCTAAATACGCCTCGAATGGTAATGGCGAGGTATTTCAACGGACTCTTGATATCATGGCTAATCCCTGCAATCAGGCGCTTTTGAAATAGCACCTGTACACTTAATTCTTTTCTTGATGTCTCCAATTTACCTACAGCGCGGTTGAAAGTATTCAAGAAGTAATATTGTATGTAAAAGATGAGGGCAAAATTATGTGTGATAGTGGTAAAGTAAGTGAACTTATCAACCGGTGGATGCTGGAATGGGAACAACAATTTAATTTCCTCACCAAATAGGGTGAGGGCAATAACTGGGATGACACTGATTATTGGGTATATAAATCTACCACGCCTTTCAAGGAGGTAATTAGCATAAATAAAAACCAATAGAATGAATTGGGTAGTGATCAGATTGATGTGATGGTCAAAAAAAAGTATGTTTGTCCAGATAACGGTGACCATAGTAAGCAGTGAGAAATGCACCATTTTGAGCCATTTTATCTTATTAAATCTTGTCAATACTAAAGTGACGATCAATATTAAATAAAAGATCAATGCGCGAAATGCTTGTCTCGTATCGTCATGGTAATAGAGCGAAATAATTACTATAGTTGTGGTAATGAGGCCCAACATAAGTCCATAGGAAAGCATTCGGAGGCGCGAGCGGTTGATGATACTAGTTTCTTGCCATAGGATATGCTTTATTGGCCATTCAAAAAAAGACAGGATCTTTTTCTTCAAGAAAGAATAGTTGTGAGGCATAGTTAGTGTGGTGAGTTGAGATTTGCGCTGTTGAAAGGTTTGGTCGTCACAGTTTTCGAGCGGTTTAATTATAAAGTTTCATTTTAACTATTGCAAGATATGCTCAAATGTAGGATATTTTTGTATGGAAAAGTGCGAATAGAACGTTTTGGTGCGTACTTTTTATTAAATTTATTAAAGTTTAATCTCTTTTTAACGCAATGTGTTGCTTCGAGGATGGGGTTTAATACAAAAAGCCGGGTGTCTTTTAACCGTTACCATCAAATCTGTGATTGCCAAGAACTAGTCTCCTCTGGAGGAACGCACGGTTTCATATAACATGATGACTTTGCTTTGCAGGCGAATGATTTCTTCTTCCTTGGCTGCAAGCTGCGCTTTCATGAGATCAAGTGCACCAGAGCTCGTTGTTGAGCCGTCTATTACACCATCAGTCAATAGGTCTGCCGGCTTTACTCCGAACAGGCGTGCGATTTGATTTAGTCGGGAGATATTAAGATCTGTCATCCCGGTTTCTATTTTAGAAAATGCAGGGACTGATACATCCAACTGATCTGCGACATCTTTTTGGGTCCACCTCTTTTGCTTACGCAAAGTTTTAATGTTTTTGCCTACATGATTCATGCCGTTTTCTTTTAAAGATATTAAAATCTTGAATAAGAAACAGCACATGTAACCTATTTTTTATTATATAAAGGTTTTCAGGATATTGGCATGGTAAATGTTCGGGAATTGCTGTTGCTTTTTTTGGGAAAAGTGTATATAATACTACATTTGGTTAGATAAAAACAACATTTTGGGGGAATAAATAAATGAAAAAATATCTACTAATTGGACTGTCTGTCTTATTATCAAATGCCGGCTTTTCTCAGATCAACGGTGACTATAGTTACAGTGTAGCAGTAAGAGGATACAGTCTCCTGCAGATGCCGAAAGTCTTAAATCAAAAGAATAGGGATAATTTTACCAGTTCTTACCTCAGTGGAGGTATGATCAAATTCAACGACAATCAAATCAGTTACAGATTGGGTGGAAGCTACATCAGTAAAGATACACAGATTGTAAACAACTGCGCCACTTGCCAGGAGGTGAATGGACAGATGAAAGATTACAATTTTAGTATTGGTTTTGAAAAGAGTTTGAATTTTTCGGTGATACAGCCGTATTTTGCCATTGACCTTGGGTTTCGTTATAATAAGTTTGACGGGACATTGATTTCGACCAGTATTCTAGACGAAAATACGGCTACTCCTGTCAGACCCGATGGCGTGGAAACGAGTAAGACCGGTTTTACCATGGCCCCGGTTTTCGGTATCAAAATTAATCCGATAGACAAGTTAACCATTTTCCTGGAAAGCAGCCTTCAGTGGTTTCATGCTTACGAGCGTCAGGAAGTCGTAGCAGCCGATGCTAATAACACCATAACTTTGAACAAATATAATAAATCTGAGTTCTTACTGAACCCGGTTTCCGTTGGAATTCAATTCAATTTCGGAAGTAACCGATAGTGTTTATCGCCTCACATTTCATCACATTTCAATATTAATGATATATTTGCAACTAATACTAAAACTAACATCTACCCAATGAAAGTTGTACTAACCAAAATCGTATTGACCGGCGATGAAGAGCGCATTGTGTCTTCTTCAATGATGATTAAGATCATCCGTTCAAGCAAAGCTAGTCCCGCTGGAGCTAAACATGAATTGGTAGCTTGTTTCCAAAAAGGGCAATCTAAGTCAAACTATTAGAAAACGCTTTTTGCAAAAAACCTTTAAATTAAATAAAACATTAGCCGCTCTATATACTATATGAACTTTAAAAGAACGATAACTGCAATTTTATTCTTATTTGCCGTTCTAATCACCCAGACTGCCTATTCACAGTCGAATTATTCTGATGTAAAAGTTGACGATTTGTCGGATGCGCAAATCAGACAGTTAATACAACGCGCGGAATCTGTTGGATATAACGATGCACAGTTGGAGCAAATGGCAAAGGCGCAGGGCATGAAGCCGGAAGAGGTTGTTAAATTGCGAGCCAGGGTTGAAGAAATCAGAAAAGCCGGAGGAAGTTCTAATGCTGCAGGTGAGCGGGCATCCGATACTGAATTCAAGGGCAGACAGGTTGAAGGCGGTATTGTTAAAGATGACACCACAGCGAGAGATCAAAGGCCTGTTAATGTGTTTCAAGATTTACGTCCAAAAATCTTCGGTTCTGAACTTTTTGCGAATAGCAATATTTCTTTTGAGCCAAATCTTAGAATGGCAACACCAAAGAGTTATATTATAGGTCCTGATGATGAGTTATTGATTGATCTTAGTGGAGATAACGAAGCTAATTATAATTTAAAAGTTAATCCGGAAGGCATTATTCGTTTACAATATGCCGGACCAATAGCTGTTGGAGGATTGTCTATTGAACAGGCAACGGCTAAGATACGGTCGAATTTAGCAGGTACTTATCCATCATTAAGATCCGGGCGAACAAGTGTTGCCGTCAATCTTGGTAACATTCGGAGCATTAGGATTACGATATTAGGTGAGGTAGTAAAACCGGGTTCTTATACGTTGTCTTCCTTATCAACTGTGTTTAATGCTTTGAATGCTTCTGGTGGACCAAACACCAATGGATCTTTTCGTAAAATTCAGGTGATCAGAGGCAATAAAGTGGTTTCCACAATTGATGTTTACGACTTTCTGCTGAACGGAATTCAGAAAAATAACATTCGTTTGCAAGATCAGGACGTGATCAATATTCCGGTATATCAAAGCAGAGTTGAAATGGCTGGCGAAGTTAAACGTCCAGCTTTGTTTGAGGTTTTAAGTACAGAGAGCCTGGAAGATGTGATCAGATTTGCTGGGGGCTTTTCAAACCAGGCTTATACTGCACAAATTAAGGTGTTACAAAATACCAATAAAGAACGCAAAATTACTGATGTTAATGCTGAGAACTTTGGCTCTTACGGACCGTTAAATGGAGATAAATATATTGTAGAAGCGATCCTGGATCGCTTCGAAAACAGGGTAGAAATAGCTGGAGCTGTTTTTCGGCCGGGGAAGTTTGAATTGGAAAAGGGATTAACTTTGAAAGGTTTGATTGGCAAGGCGGAAGGGTTAACCGAGGACGCATTCCTGAACAGAGGTTATATCAACCGTTTAAATAGTGATAATACACTTGCGTTGCTTTCTTTTGATGTAGCAAAGATATTAGCTGGAACTGCTGAGGATTTTCCTTTGCAAAGAGAAGATAGAATTACCATTTCTTCTTTATTCGATCTACGTGATGAATACAATGTGACAATTAAAGGTGAAGTCAGAACGCCTGGTACTTTCGATTATGCTGAAAACATGACGCTAGAGGATGTAATACAGATGGCTGGTGGATTTAATGAAGCTGCTACGTCGAGTAGGATTGAAATATCCAGAAGGGTTAGAAATAGCGATGCGATGTCGGATTCTGCTAAAATAGCGCAGGTTTTTACCGTTAATGTGGATCAAAACCTTCGGTTATTAGATAAGGGCTTTGTGTTGAAGCCTTATGATGTTGTTGCTGTGCGTAGCTCTGAGGGGTACCAGGTTCAAAAGCAGGTGAAGTTAGAAGGAGAGGTTTTGTATCCGGGTATCTATACGATAAAGCAAAAGAATGAAACGATATCTGATCTGGTTGCCAGGGCAGGTGGACTAACGCCATCTGCTTATGCGGAAGGGGCTTCTTTGAAAAGACCGGGAGCTGAGAACGTAAATCCTCGAGATAAAAATGTCATTAATGACAAAGAAGAGGAGAGTAAAAAGTTTTTAAATTTGAAACGTGTACAAGAATCCGGTGTGGTAGATACGCTCAAGGCAGAGGTAGAACAACAGTTGATCCAATCTGATTTGGTTGGCATTAGTTTACATCGAATATTGGCGAAGCCTCATTCTCGTCATGACTTAATCGTGGAGGATGGTGATGTAATCAGGGTCCCTCGTCAGTTGCAGACTGTAAAGGTGACTGGGGAAGTCTTGAACCCTAATAGCATTGTGTTTTTGCCTGGGAAAAGCTTCAAACAGTATGTTAATGGTGCTGGTGGATTTACTTCAAATGCACTAAAAAAAGGGGCATATATTAAGTATGCAAATGGTTCCGTAGAGGCAGGAAGCAAGTTCTTGTTCTTTGGGAATTATCCAAAGGTTAAGCCAGGAGCGGAGATATTGGTGCCTAAGAGAGCTGAACGGGAACGGATGACTGCACAGGGTTGGATAGGTTTGGGAACGGCGATTGCTTCTATGGGGGCGATCATAGTTAGTTTGTTGAGGTAATAAAGATAAGTGTTACATAAAATGAGTTTAGAAAACGTTAATAGCACTTCATCAGATTCGGACGAGATTTCATTGAAGGAGTTGATTTTAAAGATTCGAGATTGGTGGAGGTATTTGCTTTCTAAATGGCTAATTATTATCGCATTTGGATTAATGGGTGGAACAATAGGGTATATTTATGCTTACTTTAGAAAGCCCGTATATACTGCCACTACCACTTTTGTATTGGAAGATGAAAAAAGTGCTGGAGGGTTAGGAAGTCTAGCAGGCTTAGCTTCTATAGCAGGCGTTGACCTAGGAGGTAGTGGTGGTGGAATTTTCCAAGGTGATAACATTTTAGGTTTATATAAATCTCGTACAATGTTGGAGCAAACCTTGTTGACGAAGATAGTAGCAAATGGTACAACACAATTGCTGGTAGACTTGTATATTCAAGAAAATGATTTAAATAAGGATTGGGCTGAAAAACCTGAGTTGGCGAATTTGACTTTTTTTGATACGAAGGCAAACAACCAAAAAGCATTCAAACCAAATCGCTTACGGGATAGTATTTTAGGTGTTATAGTGTCAGACCTTAACAAAAATTATTTGTCCGTTGCCAAGCCAGATAAAAAGTTGAGTACCATAGAAGTTAATGTTAAAGCTAAAAATGAGTTTTTTGCTAAAGCATTTAATGATGCGCTGGTGAAAAATGTAAGCGAGTTTTATGTACATACTAAAACAAAAAAAACATTACGAAATGTGCAAATATTACAAGAGAAAACGGATTCGGTAAAAGCAGTGATGAATGGGGCCATTTATACAGCGGTTGCTGTTGCTGATGCCACGCCGAATCTTAATCCGACTCGTCAAGTTCAAAGAGCAGTACCAACGCAAAAAGCTCAATTTTCGGCTGAAACGAATAAGTCTATCGTAGCTGAAATGGTGAAGAATTTGGAAATGACTAAATTTTCATTGTTAAAAGAAACCCCATTAATTCAAGTTATTGATCAGCCTATTCTTCCATTAAAAAATGATCGGACTGGAAAGATGAAGGCAATACTCCTTGGAGGCATTATTGGAGGATTGATTATTTCATTAATACTCACAATACGCCGGTTTTTTAAAAATATTTTGACATAAAGAGTAAATGATAACACTAAGTTTAATTGGACGGACGGAAGAGCTATTTCAGAATGATATATGTCAAAATGAAGAGGCATTAACAAATCAAGTTTCAAAGTCAAGGTTCTTGGTTATTGGAGGTGCAGGGTCAATTGGCCAGGCCGTTACAAAAGAGATCTTTAAAAGAGATCCTAAGAAACTTCATGTTGTTGATATCAGTGAAAATAATATGGTTGAGCTGGTGAGAGATATAAGAAGTTCTTATGGTTATATAGAAGGCGACTTCCAAACATTTGCTTTGGATATTGGCTCGATAGAATATGATGCTTTTATTGACGCAGATGGGGAATATGATTATGTACTTAACCTTTCTGCGTTAAAGCACGTTCGCAGCGAAAAAGATCCGTTTACTTTGATGCGGATGATTGACGTAAATATTTTTAATACGGTTAAAACGGTTAACCAATCTATTGCGAAAGGCGTGAAAAAGTATTTTTGTGTTTCTACTGATAAAGCCGCAAATCCAGTAAATATGATGGGAGCTTCTAAGCGTATTATGGAAATGTTTTTGATGCGTAAAAGTGAAGAAATCAATATTTCTACTGCGCGTTTCGCCAATGTGGCTTTTTCCGATGGATCATTGCTACATGGTTTCAACCAACGCATACAAAAGCGTCAGCCAATCGTTGCTCCAAATGACATCAAAAGATATTTTGTAATACCTAAAGAATCCGGGGAACTTTGCTTGATGTCCTGTATGTTTGGAGAAAACCGGGACATTTTTTTTCCAAAGTTAAGTGAGCATTTGCACCTTATTACTTTCGCTGACATCGCTGGGAAATATTTGAATGGATTAGGCTATGAACCCTATTTGTGTAAAACCGAAAATGAAGCGCGAGAACTGGCAGGAACATTACCGGAGCTAAAAAAATGGCCATGTTTATTCACCTCGAGTGATACTACCGGAGAAAAAGACTTTGAAGAATTTTTTACCGAAAATGAAACGCTCGACATGAACCGTTTTGAAAATTTGGGTGTAGTGAAGAATGAATCCGGTTTCGATCAGGAGAAATTAAACTATTTCAGTGACTCTATCGCAAAATTGAAAAGAGATAAGGCCTGGTCGAAAGAGGATATAGTAAAATTGTTTCATTATATGATTCCTAATTTTGGTTATAAAGAGACAGGTAAATATTTAGATGCAAAAATGTAATGACAGTAGTGGAGAGATTTCAAGGGACAACAGATTTTATTAAAGCCAAATATCCGGGTAAAGACTTTGTTGGGTTACATGAACCTGTATTTATCGGCAATGAACGTATTTATGTGATAGATGCTATAGATTCAACATTTGTATCTTCCGTTGGGGCGTATGTAAATCGTTTTGAAGAAATGTTGATGCGGATTACCGGTGCAAAATATGCAATTGCAATTGTGAATGGAACAAATGCACTTCATATGGGACTTATATTGGCCGGAGTACAGAGAGAAGATGAAGTGCTGTCTCAGGCTTTAACTTTCATTGCCACTGCGAATGCAATCAGTTACATTGGCGCACAACCTGTCTTTCTAGATGTGGATAAAGATACTTTAGGAATGTCGCCTGACGCATTGAAAGATTTTTTACACCAAAATGCAGAAAGGAGACACGATGGAACATATAACAAAGGTACGGGGAGGAAAATAGCTGCATGTGTGCCTATGCACACATTTGGGTTACCTTGTCGCATTGATGAAATCGCTGCAATTTGCGAAGAATGGAACATCTATCTGGTAGAGGATGCTGCTGAGTCATTGGGTAGTTATTATAAAGGTAGACATACCGGTGTATTTGGTAGCATTGGCATCTTCAGTTTTAATGGGAATAAGACAGTTACCTGTGGTGGTGGTGGTGCATTAGTTACAAATGATGAAGTCATTGCCAAAAGGGCTAAGCACTTAACCACGCAGGCGAAGGTTCCTCATAAGTGGGAATTTGTGCATGACGAAATCGGTTATAATTATAGAATGCCCAATTTGAATGCAGCCTTGGCTTGTGCCCAGTTAGAACAGTTAGAGAAATTTGTAGAAAATAAAAGAGAACTTGCAGCTGATTATCGAGACTTCTTTAAAGAAACCGAGATTAAATTTGTTGAAGAAATTGATGATGCGAAAGCTAATTATTGGCTTAATGCAATACTATTCAACGATCTTGACGAACGTAATGCTTTCTTAACCTTTTCCAATTCTAACGGTGTAATGACAAGGCCTATATGGGAACTGATGAGTAGATTAAAAATGTTTCAAAATTGCCAAACTGGTGATTTAACTAATAGCATTTGGATATCGGAGAGAATTGTCAATATTCCTAGTGGAGTAAGATTATAATAAAATGGAAGCAGAATTAGTAGCAATAGAATATTTTTTACCTGAAAAATGCTTAACAAATGAGGAACTCAGCCTAGAATTTCCTGATTATGACTTTCATAATTTTGAAAAAAAAGTAGGGATAAAGAAGCGATATATTGTAGATGGCGAAACTGCGTTGGATCTGGCAATTAAGGCTTGCGATAAGTTGTTCAAACGAATTGATAAAAGTAGCATAGATTACATACTGTATTGTACTCAAAGCCCTGAATATATACTGCCCACCACAGCCTGTATATTGCAAAATAAATTAGGCTTAAACAAGAATATTGGTGCCATTGATTTTAATCTAGGTTGTTCTGGATATACCTATGGGTTAAGTTTGAGTAAATCATTAATCGCAAGTAATCAGGCAAAAAATGTACTTCTTATAACCGCAGAGACCTATTCACGATTTCTTCATCCAAAAGATAGATCGAATCGTGCTATTTTTGGCGACGGAGCTACAGCATCATTGATTTCATGTTCAAAATCTCGAAAAATTGGCGACTTTTTATTTGGAACAGATGGATCGGGACATGACAATCTAATTATAAAAAATGGTGCGTCGAAATATCAATTTGACTCGGATGCAAAAGAGTTTATTTACGGTACTGATAACGTTTATACCGATAACACGCTATATATGAACGGACCTGAAATATTTAATTTTACGGGAGAAGTCATACCAAATTTTACTCGACAAATCTTGATTAAGAACCAGGTCGAGATTAACCAGATTGACCAATTTATTTTTCATCAAGCAAATGCCTTTATGCTGGAATTTTTGAGGAAAAAGCTAAAAGTCTCCAGGGACAATTTTTTTATTGATTTAGAGGATGGAGGAAACACGGTCTCATGTACAATACCCATTGCTTTAAAAAATTATTCAAATAGCCATGATTTTCAAAAAACAGAAGAAATCATCGTAGTTGGTTTTGGTGTTGGACTGTCTTGGTGTGGTGGAAGTATATTTTTAAATAAAGGACTATAAAAAACTATAAAAATGAAAATATCAGATTTTATTCATGGCTTGGCTGAAGAATTGGAAATTGAAAGTAGATTGACTGCGAATACAAATATAAAAGATTTGGATGAATGGGATTCTTTGCAAGCTATGGTATTAATAAGTTACGTCTCTGAATATTTTGGTGTTTCTTTAACAGGAAGTGACATACACGAAATTACTACAATTGAAAGTTTAATAACTAAAATTGGACCCGAGAGATTTGAACAAGAATAATAATGGGGGGAAATATCATTGTTACCGGAGTGACTTCGGGGATCGGATTGGGGCTTTCCACAGCACTACTTGAAAAAGATTGTACAATTTTGGGAATCGGAAGGGACATTTCAAAATTACAAAGGCAGATAAATTTGGAAAGTAATAAGCAATTTTTTTTTGAATCTTTTGATTTGTCGGATTTAGGAGGTATCGAAGAGTTAATTAATAACTTTATAAGTGCTCACGGAAAAATTGATGGATTTGTACATTGTGCCGGCATTGAAGAAACAATTCCGCTATCAATGTATAAGGTTGATAAGGTCAGAAGGATTTACGAGATAAACGTTTTTGCTGCGATTGAATTATTGAGAATTGTTTCAAAGAAAAAAAACAGTAATGACGGCGCAAGCTTTATTTTCTTGTCGTCGGTAATGGGGGCTCTAGGGCAAAGTGGAAAGGTTGGATATTGTTCAACCAAGGCCGCCATATTAGGCATGGTAAAGGCATCGGCTATCGAATTAGCGAAAAGAAAAATAAGGGTAAATGCAGTTTTACCTGGCATTGTAACCACACCTTTAACTGAAAAGCTTTTTAGTGAGTTATCCGAGGAAAATATTAGTCGAATTAAAGATATGCACCCACTTGGGATCGGCGAAGTAGGTGATATTACACCTGTCATCACATTTTTGCTTTCCAATCAAAGCCGATGGATAACAGGCCAAAGTTTGACAGTTGATGGCGGATACTCAATTCAATAATGTTATGAAAGATATTTATATAATAGGCTGTGGTGGTTTTGCAAAAGAAGTATATGCATTAATTAAACTTATTGGTGGCTATCGTGTCAAGGGATTTATTAATCATGAAAAAGCGGATGGATTAATTTTCAAAACCGAGGTGATTCCAGTCATTGAAGAAATAGACTTTTTTAAACTAGATAGCCAGAACGTTTACTTGGCTATTGGAGTGGGGAATCCAAAGTTGATACATGAATTTTCATTGAAGTTCAAAGAGTTTGATTTTCCGAATTTGATTCATCCAAATGTAACCGGTGATTTCGATAACATAATACTGGGTAAGGGAAATATCTTCACCTCTAATGTCACTTTGACAATAGACATAAAAATAGGTAATTTCAACGTTTTCAATCTGCTAACTACGGTTGGACACGATGTGGTTATAGGGAATTGTAACGTAATAAATCCATCTGTCAACATCTCGGGGGGTGTAAGTATCGGAGACAGGAATCTCATAGGGGTTGGGTCAACTATTTTGCAATACAAGACAATAGGAAGTGATTCAATTATAGGTGCGTCATCTTTAGTTCTAAAAAATGTACCTAATTCTGTTACTGTAGTTGGCGTGCCAGCAAAGAAGATGTCCGATAATTAATATGTTTTATTTTCAGAACGAATTACGATGAGTAATACAATTATAATAGCAGAGGCTGGTGTAAATCATAATGGGAGCTTGGAGAATGCATTTCGTTTAATTGATGTGGCTGTTGATGCAGGTGTTGACTATGTGAAATTTCAAACGTTTAAGACGGAACTGAGTATCACAAAAAATGCTAAGAAAGCCGAATACCAAATTGAAAATACAAAAATGGCTAATGAATCTCAATTTGATATGGTTAAAAAATTGGAACTATCAGAGGCAGATCATGAAAAGTTAATAGCGTATTGTCGAAAAAAAAATATAAATTTTTTTTCCACTGCATTTGATCTGGACTCACTTCACTTTCTGGCGGATATCGGTTTGACGTTAGTTAAAATACCTTCCGGAGAAATCACCAATTTGCCATATTTACGAAAAGCCGCATCGTTGTTTTCAGAGGTAATTCTTTCCACAGGAATGTCTACAATCCAAGAGATTAACGCGGCTTTGGATATTTTTCTTGCAGGGGGTATAGGTAAAGAAAATATTACTATTCTTCACTGCAATACCGAGTACCCTACGCCAATGGTTGATGTAAATTTAAAGGCGATGTTACATATAGGGAAGCAATTTGATATAGCGGTAGGTTACTCCGATCATACGTTAGGCATTGAGGTTCCCATAGCTGCAGTTGCAATGGGAGCTTCGATTATAGAGAAGCATTTTACCCTTGATAAGAGTTTGCCAGGACCAGATCATAAAGCTTCCCTTGAGCCGCACGAATTAAAAGCTATGGTATCTGCTATCAAGAATATTGAAAAGGCATTGTCGGGTTCAGGTTCAAAGGAGCCTTCTCCATCTGAAATGAAAAACCTGTTGATTGCGAGGAAAAGCATTGTTGCGAAAAAATTGATAAAAATGGGCGAAATATTTACTGACGATAATATTGCCGTTAAAAGACCGGGTACGGGCATTTCCCCTATGAAATGGGATTCTGTTATAGGGCAAAAGTCTAAGCAAGATTTCTTTGAAGATGACTTAATTGAACTGTGAAATGAAAATATGTGTAGCAACTGGTACCCGGGCGGAATATGGATTATTGAAACCACTAATTGATAAAATTAGTCAAGAAGAAAGATGGCAATTGCAGGTTTTGGTTACAGGCGCACATCTTTCACCTGAATTTGGATTGACCTTCCAAGAAATTGTGAAAGATGGAATAAGTATTGACGCAAAAGTTGAAATGTTACTTTCTTCAGATTCTTCTGGAAGCATAGTCAAATCTATGGGATTAGGAATGATTGGGTTTGCAGATGCTTTGACGAATTTGCTACCCGATTTGCTAGTTATTTTAGGAGATAGATATGAAATGTTAGCTTTAGCTTCTTCAGCACTGATATTAAAAATACCGATCGCCCACGTGCATGGGGGAGAAGTAACTGAGGGTGCTTATGACGATGCAATTCGCCATTCCATAACTAAAATGAGCCATTTACATTTTGCTGCGACGGAGGTTTATCGAAAACGAATTATACAGCTCGGAGAAAATCCATCAACCGTATTTACTGTTGGCGCAATCGGCTTGGATAATGTTCGCTTACTGAATTTGTTAAGTCGCAAAGATTTGGAGACTAAAATCGGAGTGGCTTTAAAAAAATATAATTACTTAGTTACATTTCATCCTCCGACATTAGATACAGTACCTGCGCAGGTTCAATTGGAAAATCTTTTAAGTGTTATTGATGAGCAGGAGGATAGTCTGTTTATTTTTACAAAAGCAAATGCTGATACAGATGGCCGGATTATCAATGAGATAATTGATCGGTATGTTGAGAGAAACTCTCAGAAAGCGATGTCGTTTACTTCAATGGGACAACTACTATACTTGTCAACTATGCAATATGTTACAGCTGTTGTAGGGAATAGTTCCAGTGGAATTGTCGAGGCACCTTATTTTAAAGTACCAACGATCAATATTGGGAACCGTCAAAAAGGTCGAATACAGGCGTCTACAATTGTTAATTGTCAGCCAACGATCGATTCAATAAACAAGGTTTTTTCTTTGGTAAAAGATGTTAGATTTCTAAACGAATTACCTACTAATGAAAGTCTTTTCGGAGATGGAAGCGCTTCTGAGCAAATTGTAAAGGTTTTTAAAGAATTGAATTTCAAGTCATTCCAAGCCAAATCATTTTTCGATACTCAAGTATGACTACGATAGACAGACATATAATATTTCAGGCGGAAACAGTTCGTGAAGCCTTAAAAAAATTGGATAAATTAGCATCAGATGCTATTTTGTTTGTAGCAGATGATAAGAAGCGTTTAATCGGTTCTTTGACAGATGGAGATTTACGACGTGGATTTATAAGAGACCTTGGTTTTGACGATCCATTGTCAAAATTCATTCAAGATAACCCGGTTTTCATTAATCGTGCTGGTTATAGTTTGGAAGAGCTTAAGGTTTATAAAAGCAAAAACTTAAGGATTATTCCTATTGTTGATGAAGATAGAGTTATCGTTGATATTTTAAACTTTAGAATTCAAAGGACCATTATACCTGCTGATGGTGTATTAATGGCTGGAGGAAAGGGCACCAGATTAATGCCTCTGACTGCAGACACCCCCAAGCCATTGTTAAAAGTTGGAAATAAACCAATTATAGAGCATAATATTGACCGATTAGTTACGTATGGAGTAAAAAGGCTTCATATAAGCATCAATTATTTAGGGGATCAATTGGTTGATTACTTTGGTGATGGGGAAAAGAATAATGCACAAATAAATTATGTGCGTGAAACCAAACCATTAGGGACAATTGGCTCTATTTTACTTATTGAAAAGTTTGAGCATGACGATATTTTGATTATGAACAGTGATTTATTAACAGATATCGATTATGCGGACTTTTTCCTTACATTTAAGAATTCAGATGCCGACATGGCGGTTGCTGCGACATCCTACAATGTTGAAGTGCCTTATGGCGTATTAGAAGTGAATGATGAAAATGATGTTAAGTCTCTAAAGGAGAAACCGACATACACCTATTTTTCTAATGCTGGAATTTATCTTTTAAAAAAGAGCGTATTAAACATGATTCCAGCTGATAAGTTTTTTGATATAACCGATCTTATGACAGAACTTCTCGCCCAAAAGAAAAAATTAATAACTTATCCAATAACGGGTTATTGGTTGGATATTGGCAAGCACGAAGATTTTAAGAAAGCACAAGAAGATATCAAACATATTAATCTTTAGTTTATGAAAACTCTATTTATCATTCCAGCAAGGGGCGGATCAAAGGGAATTCCAAAGAAAAATATAAGATCTTTGAACGGTAAACCATTGATTTTATATAGTATCGATATTGCAAGGAACTTTGCCAACGATGAAGATATTTGTGTCTCAACCGATTGTGATGAAATTACAGCGGTGGTAGAAAGATATGGATTAAGTGTACCATTTAAAAGGCCGGCCGCGTTGTCTACAGATACCGCGGGAACGTACGATGTCATTTTACATGCACTGAAATATTTCGAAGATTTAAATAAGACTTATGATAATATTTTACTACTTCAACCTACCTCTCCCTTTAGAACCCAAAAGCATATTAGTGATATTTTCAATCTTTATTCTGCAGATCTAGATATGGTCGTGTCTGTTGGAAAATCTCACCAAAATCCATATTTTAATCTTTTCGAAGAAAATGAATTTGGGTTTCTTGAGAAATCAAAAAAGGGATTGTTTAAAAATAGGCAAGAAGCACCTCCTGTTTTCTTTTACAATGGTTCAATGTATCTGATAAACGTAATGGCTTTAAAAGAAAGGCCACTATATAATTTTGAAAAAATTAAGAAGTATACTCTAGACGACCTTTACTCAATTGATATTGACACTGAACTTGATTGGGCTCTTTGTGAGACAATTATAAAAGAAGGGTATATAAAAAACAATGAAATTTTGTAGAAATTTCTTGTAGGTTTAAATTATACATTTTTTGGCGAGCAATAGATCAATTTAAAAGTAATGAGAATCACAAAAATGACGTAAATCCGTCAAACTGAATTGTACAAAAGATTTTATCGCCCCCTTTTTATAGTTCTTATTTACTCTACGCGGTTAATGATTGCCATTAGCCTCAATGTAATTTTAAAATGAAAAATAAAAAAACGTTTCTAGTATTAATAAACGCAGCTTTTAAAATGGGGCAGTTCCATATCAATTTTGGAAACTCACTAAAAGAACAAGGACATAATGTAGTTTATGCCCTTGCGGATAGATTACCTTTTTATACAGAGGCAATTACGTTGGAGAATGATAAGTATTATGTTTTTTCTGACTTCTTTCAAGAAAATTTTGATGAGTCAACATTTGATAATAAATATCATAATATTAACATTAATAAACTCTTTTTTTCAGATTTTGATCGAAATATTATTCATCAAGAAATGAAAGCGCTAGATCAAGATTTATACGAAAAGTTAATGATTAATCTCGTGAATTTTTTTGATACAATTATCAGCGAAAATGAAATCAATATATGTGTTTATGAATCTATTTCTAATAGCTTTGCTTATACTGCGTTTGAGGTTTTAAAGGTTAATGGAATTCCTTATTGTGGCTACGGGGGAAGTCGCCTGAAAGGTAGGTTCGAATTATACACAGAAGAATTTGGCTCTACGACTCGATTTGAGAACATATTTAATAATGTTGAATTAAATAATGTTTCCGCTGACATTCAATTATATGTGGATGAATTTTTAGAACAATATAGAAAGGCCACTGAAATGCCTACCTATCATCCAAAGGGCACTCACCTGGATTGGAATCATTCGATTTTTAAAAAATATCTAGATATTGATAAGGTTAATCTATTACTTGGGTCATTAGAGTTTTTGTTTAAGGAATATAAATCCATTAAATATTCCTATATGATCGGGAATCCTTTTTTGAAGCTATTAAAAAACTTTAAGTTGCAGCTTAAGAAACAAGTTCGTATTAGATATGCGCATAAGTACTTCGACAAAAATTTAAAAGTTGAAAAATACTATATATATCCTCAACATTTTAAACCAGAGTCTTCCACTTCAGTTTTAGCACGACATTATTGTGATGATGTTGCCCTTATTAGGAATATTGCTTTTAATTTACCTTTTGGCACTAAGTTATATGTTAAGGAGCACTTTGTTAACTTTGGTAAGTTATCAACTAAATATTATAAGGAATTAAAAAAAATTCCTAATGTTAGATTGATTTCTCATGAGGAGAACATTCAAAAGTTACTCGTAAATAGCTTAGGAGTAATTACTTTAACAAGTACTGTTGGTTTCGAAGGATTACTATATAACAAGCCCGTTTTTGTATTTGGGAACGTTTTTTATCAATGCCACCCCAATTGTTTTAAAATAACCTCGTATGATGATTTGGAAAAAATTCTGAAGAGAAATGTTATTGTGGTAGATCAAGATGTCAATAGGAAATTTATTGTAGCATATTATAGAAACACTATTAAAGGTAATGTTTATTATAATTTATCAAGTGAAGGCTTTACTCAAACTAATTTCAATGAACAGTTTTTAAAGGCTATAGATGAAAGATTTTTTAACTAGGCATTTCAAGAGTAATATATTAAGATATCTCGTAATAAGTTATTTTAGTGTTGTTTTTAATTTAATTTTAAATATTTTGACCATAAAGTATTTAAATAGTCGAGATTTAGGGAGTGTGACATTAGGGAAATCTATATTTCAGTCGTTTAGTTTTTCTCACTTTGGAATTCGATTTGGTTTAGATCGGCATCTTCCAAATAGTAATAGTCAATTGCGCCGAACGGAAATATTTGGGATTGCGTATTTTTCCTCTATGTTTTTCTCTTTGGTGTTCGTAATATTTTGGTTTTTTTACACCTTTGATGATTTTTGGTTTTATTGTACATTTTATTTTTCAGGATTTTTAAATACATTGATAATGATTTATCGTGTTTTTTATAGAGCTGAGAACGTAAAATCAAAGTTTATCAATATTTCATTAATAGTTAATCTTTTACCAATCGTTTTTCAAATTATCGGTCTGTTTATTTGGGGGATTTTAGGACTAATTATTGGTGGTTTCTTCGGGCATTTAATTTGTTTCCTAATTGTTAAAAACCAATATGGCCTGAAAATAGAATTCCGTAAAATCAGAGGATTAATTATTCTAAAAAGGTTATTTAATAGTGGGATAGTTTTATTTGTATCAGCTGGTGTAACATTTTTCTCGACAATTGGGGATCGATTTTTCATTGAAGGGTATTGGGGGTTGGAAGTTTTAGGTGTGTTTAGCGTTATAATGTTTGTATTTAGTGTATTTAATATTTTTGCAGTAAACTACACAGAAATGATCATGAATAAGATAGTTCAAACTAGGTCTTTTAGATATGTGTTTATCGAGGGCTTAAAGTTGACGTTGATAATTTGCATATTTGTATTAATAAGCTACTTTTTATTGCCATCTTTTGTAAAATTAATAATTCCCCAATATGTATCCTACACCGCACAAATGAAGGATATATTGATTGGTGCAATACCATTCTCATGCTTACCTATATTCAACCATTACTTACATTCAATCGACAAAAGAAAAATACTATTAGTTATAAATATATTTTGTACTTCCATTTACTTTATATTGTTATTCATCATCTTGAAAGAAAAAGTATCTTTAGATAGGCTGATCTTTCTGAAAAATTTGTTTTATACATTAATCTCTTTATTGACAGTTACCTCTGCATTGTATTTCTCAAGAAAGATAAGTTATGCGAAAGAGGTATGAGTTGGATTTTTATTATTTTATTGGTTATTGAATTATCATTTTTTTTCTTTTATACAAAGGATATATTTCATCCTGCGTCTATATTTCTATCTATTTGGTTTGTTTCATGTGCAATTTCTTGTGTTGACTACAGTGATTTCATGTCGAAATGGTCGAAAGAAATGTATTTTGTGGTTCTCCTTAGCTCAATTTCTTTTTGGATTGGATCCTGCTTTTTTCTGAAATTGAAGGCAACAAGAGCTCTGGCCATAAAAGGTAAAGATTATAACTTTAATCTCATTCTTATTACAAGATTGTTGTTTATAATTAGTTTGTTGTGTTTCCTGTTAGAATGGGTACACGGAGGTATGTATGTGTTTTCCCTGTCTGATGTCGGCTCCTCAGATCTTAAATCAGAAGTAGGCGGAGGTATTCCTGGTGTTCATTATGGTACTCTGTTCTTGCCATTTGTTGCTGTTTTGAGTTTTTTCAACATTCAAAACTCCAAGAAAAATAGCTTATGGGACTTAGGGATAATTTTGATAGTCATTGCGATCTCCCTCTTTTTTAAAATCTCTAGGGGGGATCTTATTCTATATATTCTTTCTTTTTTATTTATCTATTCTAGGTATAATGTTATAAAGTCGCGGGTGATTTTTGTGGCCAGCTCAATCCTGATTATTATGTTTAGTGGTATTATGTTGTTAAGAGTAAATGCGGAATCGGTAATCATGAATACAACATCGAATCCACTATTTAGTATATTTTATACCTATATAGCTACTTGTTACGCCAATTTGAATGATCTTATCTTAAGCGATTTTGATTATCACTTATGTGGCAATGCGACATTTTCTCCATTGTGGTCTTTACTTGGTATTAAAGATAATTTTGCTATAATTAATATTGACCAATTGGAGGTGTTCAATGCTAGGACTTATTTGTACGGTTTTTACCATGATTATAAAATATTTGGAATAGTTTTTTTTCCATTCTTGTTAGGTTTGTCCTTGTCTTATATTTATAACTTGACATTGAAAAGAACTTATTGGATTATTTTATTAGCAATGCTGCAAAAGGCAATATTTACACCGTTTTTTGGGAATTATTTTTTCGGTGAGCTTGTAATTCTTTTTCCGTATATATTCACGGTATTCATTATTGTCATATCATATTTTCCGTTAAAACGAAGTAATCTATAATTAATGAAAATTTTACAAATAAGCTCCCGAATAAATACTGGTTCTGTTGGTAGGATCGCAGGGCACATTGGCGAAAAAGTAATTGACAACAATGGGCTAAGTTTTATTGTATATGCAAGAAATAATTTGCCAAGCAAGTCTACTGTAATAAAAATAGGTACTAAACTAGATATTTATAAACATGTTTTGCAAACTAGATTATTCGATAATCATTCTTTTTCCTCAAAAAATGCTACCAAAAAATTAATCGATCATATTACGAAGATCAATCCTGATATAATACATTTACATAATTTACACGGATATTATATCAATATTGATATTTTATTTAAATATCTAAAGACTAGGAAGAGACCCGTGATTTGGACCTTGCATGATTGTTGGCCATTTACCGGACGCTGTGCGCATTTTGAATTTGTAAACTGCGAAAAGTGGAAAACTGAATGTTACAATTGCCCGCAATTACACGAATATCCGAAAGCCTTATTTTTTGATAAAAGTAGTTTTAATTACAATAGAAAGAAAGAGATTTTTAACGGTGTAGAAAACTTGACGATCGTCCCTGTGTCATACTGGTTAGGAAACCTTGTTAAAGAATCATTTTTAAAAGACTATCCTATCCGAGTTATACAAAATGGTATTGATATAGATGTATTCAAGCCTAATGTTCTTAGTTACAAAACCAGAAGTAAGTACAATATTACAAAACCATTTATGATACTGGGGGTAGCAAGTAATTGGAATGGACGTAAGGGACTAAAATATTTCATCGAATTAAATGATATGTTACCTTCAGATGCTATTATAGTTTTAGTTGGGATATCGCAAAAACAAAGAAACGCCTTGCCATCTTCGATGGTAGGTATTTTGAGAACCGAAAATCTTGCAGAATTAGCAAATCTTTATTCAGCGGCGGATGTCTTTGTAAATCCTACTCTGGAAGACACTTTTCCTACTACGAATCTTGAGGCACTAGCTTGTGGTACTCCCGTTATTACTTTTGAAACTGGTGGTAGTGTTGAATCGGTGTGTGACGATACAGGTTTTGTTGTGCCAAAGACTGACGTTGGTGCATTGTGTCGAAAAGTAGTCATTATTAAAGATAAAGGCAAAGCAGTCTATTCTGAAAACTGTAGAAGAAAAGCGGAAGAGTTGTACGATAGAAACAAAAAATTTAACGAGTATATTAATCTTTATAAAACCCTATTGAATATTTGCTGACTACTGTTTATTATTATATTCATTATATTTGTGACGTTTTGGAACAAACAGAACATACCGTCCGTAGGTACTGTACGATGGAGACGGATTCCAGCATCGTATTTGATGAAAAAGGGGTGTGATTATTGGAATTATTATTTAACTGGCCTCCTTTTGAATTGTTTAATTGGAATTAGTGTCCGGGTTGGACAGGCCACATCCTGCTTACATTGCGGAAAAAGGTTTGATTACAAACAAAGCTTTAAAATAATTTAAGATGTTTAAAGACAAAATATTATTGATCACTGGGGGCACAGGCTCCTTTGGTAATGCAGTATTAAATAGGTTTCTTCATACGGATCACTTCAATGAAATCCGTATTTTTTCTCGTGATGAAAAGAAGCAGGATGACATGCGTAATTTGCTGAAAAATGATAAGCTTAAATTTTATATCGGTGATGTAAGAGATATTCACAGTGTAGAGAGAGCAATGCATGGTGTTGATTATGTATTTCATGCCGCAGCTTTAAAACAAGTTCCTTCTTGCGAGTTCTTTCCAATTGAAGCTACCAAAACAAATGTATTTGGAACTCAGAACGTAATTTCAGCTGCTATTTCAAACCAAGTTGAAAAAGTGATCTGTTTAAGTACAGATAAGGCTGCTTACCCAATCAATGCAATGGGAATTTCTAAGGCATTGATGGAAAAAGTAGCTATTGCGGCATCAAGAGATTCTAAAAGTACTACAGTATGCTTGACACGGTACGGTAATGTGATGGCCTCCAGAGGGTCTGTAATTCCACTGTTTTTAAAACAAATCCAATCTGGACAACCCTTAACGATCACTGATCCAAACATGACGCGTTTTTTGATGTCGTTGGAAGATGCCGTCGATTTAGTATTATTCGCTTTTGAGCATGCGAAGCCTGGCGATTTATTTGTAAATAAGGCACCTGCTGGAACTATCGGTGATTTAGCTCAAGCTTTGAAAGAACTTTGCAAAGCTGAAAATGAAATTAAAATTATCGGAACTAGGCATGGAGAAAAACTTTATGAAACTTTATGTACACGTGAAGAAATGGTTAAAGCAGAAGATATGGGTGAATTTTACCGTATCCCTGCAGATAATCGTGATTTAAATTATGCTCAGTATTTTTCGGAAGGAGAGGTTGACATTTCTACAATTGAAGATTATCATTCACATAATACTAAGCAGCAAGGTGTAGACGGAATGAAAAAGCTATTGGCTGATCTACCCTTAATTAAGGAGGAAGTATTTGGAGATATGTCTGGTGTGCAGTACGTCGGTTAATGAAAAATGAATATCAAATAATAGGCGGTGGGCATCATAGTGATAAACGTGGGACTATTTTTTATTTCAATGACTTTGACATGACTCAGGTAAAGCGTTTTTATCGGGTTTTACATCATGATTCTTCAATCACTAGAGGTTGGCGAGGACACAGGATAGAACAACGTTGGTTTCATGTTTGTAAAGGTGCATTTGAAATTAATCTCATAGAAATCGACAATTGGGAAGCACCTGATGCACTTTTAAAACCCACAAAAATAATAATGAATGCGGAAGAAGATTCTATTTTACATGTACCCGCAGGTTTTGCTACCAGTTTAAGAGCAATATCAGCTAATTCTGAATTGGTTGTGTTTGGAGACTATCCTATTGAACATGCCAAGAATGATGATTATTTGTTTCCTGTAGATTATTTCATAGCGTAAAAATTATTAGATGAAAATTAAAGTAGGTATTACAGGTCAAAAAGGATTTGTTGGACAACATTTGTTCAATACAGTTGCCCTATTTCCTAATGAGTTTGAAAGGGTTCCATATCACATTGATAGTTTCAAAGACGAGCAAAAATTGGAATCTTTTGTGAGCCAGTGTGACGTAATTGTTCACCTAGCAGCAATGAACAGGCATGATAATCCTGAGGTACTTTACCAGACAAATATTGGATTGGTAAAGCAACTGATTAATGCACTTGAGAGAACTGGAAGTAAAGCTCACGTAATTTTTTCTTCTTCATCACAGGAGGAAAGGAACAATCTGTATGGTAAGAGCAAAAAAGAAGGGAGGGAGTTGCTTGCCAAGTGGGCGTTAGCTGCAAAGGGTACTTTTACGGGTTTGGTAATTCCTAATGTATTCGGTCCTTTTGGACGTCCGTACTATAATTCTTTTATCGCTACTTTTTCACATCAGCTTACACACAATGAACAACCAACTATTGATGTTGATGGTGAAGTTAGGCTGATTTATATAAATGAACTAGTAAAAGTAATATTAGATGTAATTAGGAGTAAATCAGGTAACCCGTTATTTTTGATTCCCCATACCTCTGTTGATAATGTTTCAGAAATTTTAACCTCACTAGAACGGTTTAAAGAACAATATTTTGAATCAGGTATAATTCCTGAATTAGGTACGCAATTTGAGGTTAGTTTATTTAATACTTTCAGAAGCTATATTGACATCAAATCGCATAATCCTATTAAATTTGTACAGCATATGGATTCCAGGGGAGCATTTGTTGAAATCATACGCCTGAATGTTGGCGGACAAGTTTCTTTTTCTACAACAGTGCCGGGAGTGACCAGGGGAAATCATTATCATACAAGAAAAATTGAAAGATTCGCTGTAATTAAAGGTAAAGCATTAATTCAATTGAGGAGAATTGGAACTGAAGAAGTTTTGAACTTTCACCTCGATGGTGATGAGCCTTCTTATGTCGATATGCCCATTTGGTATACACATAATATTAAAAATATCGGTGACGAAGAATTATACACCAATTTTTGGATCAACGAGTTTTATGATGCGAGGGATCCTGACACTTATTTTGAAGAAGTTTAGATAGAAATTATCAATGAAAGAGAAGTTAAAAGTGATGACGGTTGTTGGTACCCGCCCCGAGATTATCAGATTAGCAAGGGTAATGGCGGCTTTAGACGCTTCAGAAGCGATTGAACATGTTGTCGTTCACACTGGTCAAAATTACGATTATGAGCTGAATCAGATCTTTTTTGATGATCTTGCGATTCGCAAACCTGACTTTTTTTTAAATGCTGCGGGCAAAACTGCGACGGAAACTGTAGGCCAAATCCTGATCAAAATTGACCCGTTATTGGAGTCCGAGCAGCCAGATGCCTTTTTGATCTTGGGCGATACAAATTCCTGCCTGTGTGCAATTCCAGCAAAAAAACGACATATCCCGATCTTCCACATGGAGGCTGGTAATCGTTGTTTTGATCAGCGGGTACCTGAAGAAACAAATCGAAAGATTGTAGACCATATTTCTGATGTGAACCTTACTTACAGCTCTATTGCCCGGGAGTACCTTTTGCGTGAGGGATTGCCGCCGGATAGAATTATCAAAACTGGATCTCCTATGTTTGAGGTCTTAAATCATTATATGCCTCAGATTGAAAGTTCTAATATCTTAAGTCGATTGGATCTGGAAGATCAGAAGTACTTTGTGGTATCTTCGCATCGGGAAGAAAATATAAGCAGTGAGAAGAATTTTACCAGTTTAATGGATGCTTTAAACTTAATCGCTGAGAGATACAAGTATCCGATTATCGTAAGTACCCATCCCCGAACGAGGAATATGATTGAGTCTAAAAAGATAGCGATGAGGCCCGAAGTTCAATTCCTTAAACCGATGGGCTTTAATGATTACAACGCTTTACAAATGAGATCCTATGCCGTATTGTCTGATAGCGGTACAATATCTGAAGAATCTTCAACATTGAACTTTCCTGCACTTAATTTGCGGGATGCCCATGAACGTCCGGAAGCCATGGAAGAAGCGTCAGTAATGATGGTAGGAATGAATCCGCAGCGAATTTTGCAGGGTTTGACGCAATTGTCTTACCAAAAACGGGGAGCGGATCGAAATTTTAGGAGAGTGGCTGATTACTCAATGCCAAATGTTTCCGATAAGGTGGTTCGTATTATCATAAGCTATGTTGATTACATTAAAAGAGTGGTTTGGAGCGAATACTAGTGAATAATCTGAAAAGGACGAAGGTATGGATCGTATCTGAGTTGTTCTATCCTGATCAGGCGTCTACGGGGTATATTATGACCAACATCGCGGAGGCACTGGCTCAAGATCATGAGGTACATGTAATATGTGGACCTGCAGGTTACGATAAATTGAATGACGGGAATGCAACATTAGACTTTCATTTTAAAATCCACCGGATAGGCACTTTAAATCTGAATAAGAACCACCTTATAACACGCATTGTTAGACTTTTTATTCTAAGTTTGGGGATGTTTTTTAGAGGGTTAATTTGGGTTGGAAAGAACGATACGGTGTTCATAGTGACAAATCCGGCATTTGTAATACCGTTCTATTCCATAATTACTTGGATAAAAGGTAATAGGTTATTGATTTTGGTTCACGATGTTTTTCCCGAGAATCTTATTCCTGCAAAGATTATCAGATCAAATAAAAACCTTGGTTATCGTTTCATAAAACAGATTTTTGACTGGAGTTATCGTCAGGCGTCGACTTTAATCGTTTTGGGTTCGGATATGTTAGAGATTTTAAGTGCTAAGACCAACGATAAAGTTCCAATTAAAGTTATTGAAAACTGGGCTAACGTTGATGCAATTGCGCCTACTCATTTCAAAGAAAATGAATTGATAATCAGATACGGCTTGGATGATAAAATTGTCTTTTGTTTCGCTGGGAATTTAGGTAGGATGCAAGGACTGGAAAGGTTATTACAAATTATAAAGAAAATTGACAATCCATTGGTACATTTTTTGTTTATTGGAGATGGTGCTCTTTTAACTACTTTGCGTGCCGAAGTTACTAACCAGCAGTTAACAAATGTGACATTTGCTGGGGCAATGTGTCGAGATGATCAAAACGTTTTTCTCAATGCCTGCCATTTCGGATTAGTTACGTTAGCACCAGATTTATATGGCTTAGGCGTGCCATCTAAATCTTATAATATTTTAGCTGCGTCAAAACCAATTCTCTTTATAGGGAATAAACAAACGGAAATATCCAAAATGGTTAGGACTCACGATTGCGGTTACACTTTTGATGAATGGGAAGTAGATTCACTTGTCGATTTCTTTAATAGATTGGATTCAAAGGTGCTTATTGAGGCAGAGCGGAAAGGTGCAAAAGGGCGCGAGCTTGTTATGACCCGCTATGCAAAGGATAAAATTTTGGACAGATTCAAAAACTTGATGAATGATTAAATCTATTCTTTTAACGGGAAGTACGGGGTTTTTAGGAAGATCAATATTAGAAAATCTTTCATCCTTTATTGTCATGAGTCTTGGACGACAACAATCCAATGATTTGGTCGCCGATTTGTCTACTGGTATACCCATTATAAAACCGGAGGTGGATCTGGTGATACATTGTGCTGGTAAAGCACATATGGTTCCAAGAAATACTAAAGAGAATCAATCATTCTTCGACATAAATGTAAAAGGAACAGAAAACTTATTGAAAGGAATTGAACAATCCGGAACATTACCCAAGAGCTTCATTTTCATCAGTTCCGTAGCTGTCTATGGAAGAGAGACTGGAAACATGATCACTGAGGAATATGATCTACTTGCGAAAGACCCTTATGGTTTAAGTAAGGTGCAGGCCGAAGATTTGATTATAAGCTGGTGTACTAAGCACAATGTTTTAGGTACAATTCTACGGCTACCACTTATCGCCGGGATAAATCCTCCAGGCAACCTTGGTGCTATGATCAAAGGAATTTACAATGGTTATTATTTTGATATTGCCGGTGGTAAGGCACGCAAAAGCATTGTTCTTGCAAAGGATGTTGCTGCAATTATACCTAAAGTGGCAATGATAGGTGGCATTTACAATTTAACTGACCGAAAACATCCTAATTTTTCTGAGCTGTCTCTAGTTATTGCTAGTCAATTGGGTAAGTCGAAACCGTTAAATATCCCGACTTGGATTGCACGAATTATAGCAAAAATTGGAGATTTTCTCGGTTGCTATGCACCGATTAATTCAGCCAAACTCACAAAAATTACAGAAGACCTTACATTTGATGATCAAAAAGCTGTAAACATGTTTGGCTGGAATCCAACACCAGTTTTGGAAGAATTTAAAATAAACTGACAATGCTATATTTACTATATATCTTTCTGATGTTTGTTATAATGCTACTCTATTTTAAGATAGCAGATCACTATAATATCATTGATCAACCAAATGAAAGAAGTTCCCATGTTGAAATCACGATAAGAGGAGGAGGCATCATCTTTCTCTTTGCAGCATTTTGCAGCTTCTTTTTACAGCCTGAATATTGGATGCCAATCTTAGGTATGCTAATCATTGGTATTATTAGCTTTGTTGATGATAGAATAACATTATCCAATAGAATTAGAGTCATTTTTCATTTAATTGCAGTGACTTTAATGTTTCTCTTTCTAAACGTTTTTAATCTTTTTCCCTGGTATATCTGTTTCGGATTGTTTATCCTAGTAATTGGAATCATAAATGCCTATAATTTTATGGATGGTATTAATGGCATAACTGGGTTGTATAGCCTTGTAATTTTAGGCGGGTTACAATATGTGAATTACCAAATTAGTCCTTTTATTGAACCAGATCTGATCTGGTTTCCCATTGCAGCTTGCTTAGTATTCTTGTTTTTCAACTTTCGAAAAAAAGCTAAATGCTTCGCTGGAGATGTAGGAAGTATCAGTATTGCATTTTGGATTATCTATCTGATTTTGAAATTGATTATTCAGACTGGAAATTATGCTTATATATTATTTTTAGCAGTTTATGGAGTAGACGCAGTATTAACGATTATTCATCGGTTGATGTTGAAACAAAATATATTTAAAGCGCATCGATTACATTTTTATCAAATTCTGGCTAATGATCTAAAAATACCTCACCTATTTGTAGCTGTTTTATATGCAGTGTTACAACTTATGATCATTGCATCGGTTATATGGGTACCGTTGAATGTTGCATTTCTTTTTCTTTTAACTACCGGTCCTTTGGTCTTATTGTATGTCCTTTTGAAAAAGAAACTGATGATTAACGCAATCTCTTAATTTTTTTGTCATTATCTTGATATTCTATTCTTTTTCTTATTAGTTTAATGCGGTATTTTGGTGTAATTATTGTTAGTTTTGCACGGATCATTTTTATGTATCGAGTATGTTTACAAAACTACAAATCGTATCTCGTTGGATTATTTTTACTATTGATATTTGTTTAAGTATTATCGCGCTTTTATTTGCGGTTATACTTAGAAAGAATTTTGTTATTTCCTCCATTGACTTTCTAGCTTTTTATAAAGCAGTAGTTTTAGTCATTGTAATAAACTTTTTTGTTTTTTATAGCGTAAAGACGTTCGCGGGGATTGTCAGGTATACCTCTGCACAGGATTCTTTCAGAATTTTATTTGCTGTAGTACTTAGTTCTTTGATTCTATTCTTCACCCATGCCGTTGCAATTGTTGTAACTGGCGAGCATGTAATTAGTAGCGCAACCATAATTACCTATACGCTTTGTAACTTTTTGTTCTTGATCACTTATAGAATTGTTGTAAAGTACTTTTTTATGTACATTAAGAATGCTAATCTAGACAAAATACGGATCATCATTTATGGAGCCGGCGAAGCAGGAGTTGCTACCAAGAGAACTTTCGATCATGATCCCAAGGTTAACAAGACCATTACTGCGTTTGTTGACGATGACCTGCGTAAGGTCGGTAAGACTATTGACGGAATTCGAATATTAGATGCCTCGAATTTGGAACATTTGATTGTGGACCACGAGGTGGATGAGATTATATTCGCTTCCTATACAATCCCATTGGAACGTAAAAACCAGATTGTTGATATTTGCCTGGAGAACGAAGTTAAGATTCTAAATATCCCATCTCCGGAAGTGTGGGCAAGGGGACATGTCACCACTGCACAAATACAAAACATCAATATAGAAGATCTGCTGAACAGGAAGACGATAGAAATTGATATCGATGGAATTCAAAATCAGCTGAAAGGAAAACGAATCTTGATTACCGGCGCTGCTGGATCGATTGGAAGTGAAATTGTTAGGCAGTTACTCAAATTTGAGACGGGCTTGATCATACTTTGTGATCAAAGTGAAACAGCTTTGCATAACATTTATTTGGAACTGGAAGAAACTCATGCCAATACGAACTTCCATGCCTTCATTGGTGATGTAAAAGATGTCAAACGGATGGAAACCTTATTTGCTACTTATAAGCCACACTACGTCTATCACGCGGCGGCCTATAAGCATGTCCCTTTAATGGAAGATAATCCAGCAGAAGCTGTAAAAACGAATGTGTTGGGCACAAAGACCATTGCCGATTTATCCGTAAAGCATGGGGTACAAAAATTTGTGATGATATCCACTGACAAAGCGGTAAACCCTACGAATGTAATGGGCGCTTCAAAAAGGATTGCAGAAATGTATGTGCAGTCACTGAACAACTCGCTTAATAATCCAAATGTCCTTTTCTCAAATGGATTAAGTTATTTAAACGAGGGTAATGTTAAACCAATTACTAAGTTTATCACTACCCGGTTTGGAAATGTACTTGGCTCGAATGGTTCTGTTATCCCCCGATTCAAGCAACAAATTGAAAAAGGAGGGCCTGTTACCGTGACTCATCCGGAAATCACCCGCTATTTCATGACTATCCCTGAAGCTTGCCGTTTGGTACTAGAGGCAGGCTGTATGGGCAAAGGGGGAGAGATCTATATATTTGACATGGGTAAGTCGGTGAAAATTGTCGAGTTGGCTAAAAAAATGATCCGCTTAGCAGGTTTGGTCCCGAATCAAGATATTAAAATTTCCTTTTCTGGCCTGAGACCCGGTGAAAAATTGTTTGAAGAGCTGTTAAACGACAGGGAAAGTACCATTCCTACCCATCATGAAAAAATAATGATTGGACAGGTACGCGAGTATGTATTTAATGAGATTGAGGCACAAATTTATCAGTTAATCCAATATGCTTCACTAAGTAATAATAGGCAGGTAGTTAAACAAATGAAGTTCATTGTCCCTGAGTTCATCAGCAAAAACTCCGTATTTGAAGAACTGGATGTTCAAACACCAGTTGAAGAAAACAACTAAAATGAGAAAAATTCTATTGATGGGTGTTTTAACTTTTGCCGGCTTTCTGGTAAAAGCACAAACTCCTAATGTAAACATACCATACTCCTATCAATTTTATCAAAAGCTGAACAAGTCAGTATATGATGTAAATACCGGTTCACATTCTGCCATTAAAGGCTTTTATGCAGACGATTCTTTACTGGTAGACCGTTATCAGGAATTGATGCAAATGGGTGAGGATTCCACAATTCAGCGTTCATGGGTCCGCAGGAAACTAACGACTGAGCATCTTTTTAACTTCAAAGGAGACGATTATACGGTATATGCAGATTTTCTTCCAGACTTCCAGATCGGCAGGGATTTCGAAAACAGTACAACTACCTGGAAAAATACAAGGGGCTTCCAGATCGGTGGAACAATTGGGGAAAAGTTCTCATTTTATACCAATGGGTTTGAAAATCAAGGCGTGTTCGCCAATTACATTACCGATTTCATCAATGCCAACCAGGTGGTCCCTTCTGAGATGAGTGGAAAATTTGGCAAAAAGACAAAAGATTGGTCATATGTAACTGCTTTGTTGTCCTATACTCCGAATAAACATTTAAATATTGCTCTGGGATACGATAAGAATTTTATCGGGGATGGCTACAGGTCTATGTTGTTGTCCGACGTAGCAGCAAATTATTCCTTTTTAAGGCTTAGAACAAGCTTGGGGAATGTTCAATATCAAACGATCTTCGGATATATGTTGGACCCGGGGGCGGAGAAATTAACGACGGACAGGCGTTTAGGTGATCGGGGAAAATGGGCAGCCATGCATTACCTTGATTGGAATGTGACCAATCGGTTTTCTATAGGTTTCTTCCAGGCCGTTACCTGGGCTGATGCGGAGCCGGAAGGTAAACGTGGCTTCGATTTCAATTACATACATCCTTTTATTTTCTTAAGATCTGTAGAAGGTGCTAATGTGAATTCGCCTGATAAAATGCGTATTGGTATCAATACAAAGTATGAGATTCTGGATAATGCAACCTTATACGGACAATTCATGATCGATGAATTCACAGCAAAAGAAGTTTTTAGCAATAAGGGCTATTGGGCTAATAAATGGGCGCTGCAGTTGGGTATCAGAGGATCGGATATCTTTAAGGTAAAGAATCTCAATTACCTGGCAGAATTCAATACAGCAAGACCCTATACTTACGCGCACTTTAACCGAATTTCCAATTATGCTGCGATGAACCAGCCTTTGGCTCATCCATTCGGGGCAAACTTTAGAGAGTTGCTTGGAATCTTAAATTATAGCTATAAACGTTTTGATTTACAAGGGCAACTGATGTATGCGCGATATGGATTGGATCCTGAGGGTGAAAATTATGGCAAGGACATCTTTAAAAGTTACGAGACGAGAGCTGCAAACTATGGCAACAAAATTGGACAAGGTATAAAAACCAACCTCTATTTTGCTGAAACAAAAGCCTCCTACCTCCTCAATCCCAAATACAATTTAAGACTGGAAGCAGGGGGAATATATAGAAGGGAAAGCAATGCCGTTAATCCCGGAAATACGGTGCTATTTACATTCGGTCTGCGTAGTACTTTCCGAAACTTGTATCAGGATTTTTAAAGATGAAGTGCTTTAAGAGGTCCGCTTAAGAATGTTACTGATTACGTTGTCTAGCTCCTCTGAAGAATTACTCAAATGTTTTAGCATTTCTTTAACTTCAGGACTTGCTTCTACATCATCTAACAAGTTAACCAATCCCATGATCCTGGCCAGCGGTGCACGTACTTCGTGAGATTGGATCCATGAGATTTCCCTTAATCGTAAATTTTGCTGTTGCATGGCGTTTTCATGCTTAACTTGCTCTGTGATATCTTGTATCGAACCAATAATCCTCACGGCATTTTCAGATTCATCAAATAGAATAAAGGAACGATCCAGAACATTTTTATAACTACCGTCCGCGCACCTGAACCGGTATTCAGTTCGTGACCTCGATTTGTGGTTTTTAAATAAAAGCTCAAACTCATTTAGAACCAAATTTAGGTCGTCTGGATGAATGTGACTTTGCCACCATTCTTTTGTAGGGGATATACTGCGATGTCCAAATATTCCGACGATACCTTTATTCCAGACCATATGACCACTAAGGATATCAAGGTCCCAAACCGCATCACTGGTCGCTTTAGAAAGCGTATTAAACCTGATCAACAGATCGTTGTAGTCTTGTTCCTGTTTTTTTAGTAGTGCGAAGAGATTTGCGTTGTCGTTGAGGGCGCTAATGTTGTTCGTACTATGATCCGCACGCGGTTGATTATTCATTTAATAATTAAATAATGATTTCGAATTTAGGCAGGGAGGATCATTGCAATATGGCAAATTAACTTTAAACAAACAAGTTCATAAATCTGTAATTCATCCGCTCCTTTGAACGGATCAAATAGGTCAGCACCCAGTTCATCATCATTATTATTGCGATGATAATTAGGATGGTAAGCGTATTACCGTATGGAGAAAAAATGAAGGCGATTAGTATCATTGAAAGATTAAGTAAAGCAAGGATAATGGTGGTTTGTAGATGGGAAAAACCTAACCTCAGAACGCGGTGGTGAATGTGGTTCCGATCTCCCTGAAACGGAGATCTTCCCTCTACTAGCCGAATGATAAATACTCTTATAGTATCGGCGATTGGTCCAATTAAAATTGCGAGCGTAATGCCTAAAGATGACGCGACTTTGGTGGATGAGTGAGGCACTGTTGCACTGCTTACTTCTATAAATTTTAAAGCTATTACTGAAGACGTCATACCGATAATTAAAGAGCCGGTGTCTCCCATAAAGATTTTGGCAGGAGTGATATTGAACTTCAGAAATCCTAAAATTGCACCGACTATTGTTAAGGATATGGCGGCCAATTCATATTGATGAATGTAGATGAATAAGGCTGAAAAAAAACTATTTACGATAATTCCCGTAACGGCAGCCAGTCCATCAATTCCATCAATCAAATTAAATGCATTGATGATGATCATAATGATCAGCATTGATACAATAACACTGGTGATATAAGACAGCTCATTCATACCCAGTATATCATGCAAATCGCTGAGGCGGATGTTCCCTGGAATAACGAGGATCAATGCAGCAATAAATTGGATGACAAATTTGGTTCGATGACCTACCCCGGCCAAATCGTCTTTAATTCCAATAGCAAAAAGTAGGATACAGGCCGTTAAAAGAAAATTTGAAGGTAATGTTGGATTGCTAATGTTCCATAAAAGTAAAGTTATGCTAAAACTGACAAAGATTGCTACACCGCCTAAACGTGAGATCCCTGGATTATGGATCTTTCGTAAGTAGCCAAGGTCATCATACAAATGTCGGGTTTTGGCAACGTGGATAATGGAAGGAATGATTAGTCTTGAGATGGAAAATGAAGTGATCACGATGAGCAGATAATAGAGCGGATAGTGATCATGGAAGTAAGTCATCATGATTTATTATGTTAGGGAATGATCGGATTCGTATTTTAACTGCAGGATTGCCTTGGTAGATGGCCCAGGGTTCCAGATTTTTGTTGGCAACTGATCCCGCACTGAGGACAGCGTGAGTGTCTGCAGTGATGCCTTGGTTTACTATTGCCTTCGCACCAACCCAAACGCCATCTTTCAAAATAATGCTGCCGGTAATGAGACCAAAAGATGGGTCTTTGTAATCGTGACTGCCGGTAAGCAGAAGCCCCCCTTGGGAAATGCACACATTGCTGCCAATGCGAACATCGACCAGGTTGTCTATCCATTCCGCGACGGA
>JAPSHM010000146.1 GCA_031179845.1 Pedobacter sp. | reverse complement strand
TTGACGAATACGTTAAGGAACAAGAGGGGGCAAATCACCAGATCAATATTGACGAAGAATACAAGCGTAATTTCTATGCTGAATTAAATTCAAAAATTAGCGAACAACAAACCCCGGCTTCTCAGCGCAAAAATTTGCGCATTCCATCGCTTCTTAAGTTTGCTGCTGGAATTGCCATCATATGTTCAGTGAGTTCTTTATTCTACATAAAAAGGCAAAAACAAGTAAGTACTGAGATGGCCAGTCGTTTGACTAGAATCATCAACAGTGGCCGAAACCTCAAAATGGTTGAATTGGCTGATGGAACCAAAATTTGGATGAATCCAGGTAGCGTTATCACTTATGATAAGCAAATATTTGCGGATTCGGCCCGACAAATAAGTCTAAGCGGAGAAGCATATTTTAATGTGACACATAATGCGAATAGGCCTTTCCAAGTGACGGCAGGTCAACTGACAACTACGGTTCTTGGAACTTCATTTAACGTGGAGGCTTACGAAAACGAATCGGAAACACGAGTGATGCTGGTGACAGGAAGTGTTAAAGTCAATGCTGGTGAAGCAGAAGAAATGCTTCGCCCCGGACAACAACTCGACTTTTCTAAAGAGAAAAAAGTGGTAAAAATCTCATCCGTAGATGTATCAGACAAGCAAAAAGAATTAACCAATGGCAAACTAGTTTTTGAAAATTTAGCCCTGGAGGAAGTTTTGAAACGTTTAGAACGCGTGTTTGACTTAAAGATCACCGTTACCGATCGAAATATATTAAAAGATAAAAGGATTACCGGGACCTACTATCGTGAGGATGCCGAACTGGTCTTAAAAAGGATTTTATTTATTCACGGACTAACTCATCATAAGAAAGGAGAAAACAAATATGTAATTGAGTAATGATCTAAAAAAATCTACCTCAAAAAAAAGAGGAATGTCACTGGAACTGACACTCCTCAAAACAAAAACTGAATAGCAGAATTTCTATTACAACTTTATGTATATAACTACAAAACTAATTATTTTTTTACAAAAAAAATTAGGCATACTCGCGATTTCACTAGCGGTAGCCTTATTCATCAATCCAGTAAAAGGTCAATCAGCAGATATTACAACGTTAATTAATTTGCAAATCAAAAATAAAAATCTGAACGAAGTTATCACCCTTCTAAAAGCTAAAACAGCCTATGAATTTTTTTACGATAAAGAAGCAGCAAAAAAAGTACTAGTAAGCCAATTGTTTTTCAACAGCATCCCGATGGATGAAGTGCTAAGGAGAATGCGGAAAGATTTACCTTTAGAATATGAAATATTAAGCAATGAAATATCGATCCGCATAGAATCGCCTGAAAAATTCAAGGCAAGGAAGGCGCAGCAACGTCCAGGAAAGTTACATGGTCGCATTATGGACGACAAGGGTGAAACACTTCCAGGAGCATCCATAAAGATTCTATCTACCAGCCAAACGCTTCAAAGTACCGCGGATGGTACTTTCCAGCAAGTCCTGGACCCTGGAACCTATACTATAGAGGTTTCCTTCATCGGCTATCAGACGAAAAGAATTACCGATGTGATCATTAAGCCAGGACAAAATACCGCTCTTGATATTTTGTTAAAAGCAAGTTCAAATTCACTGAATGCTGTAGTGGTTACGGCCAATTTCAAAAAAGCTTCAATAGAGGGATTATATGCCCGTCAGAAAAACAGCGCGGCACTTAGTGATGGGATCACCGCAGAGCAGATCAGCAGAACTCCGGATAACAATACCGCGCAGGTGTTGAGAAGAGTAAGTGGATTGCAAATATCTGAAAACAAATTTGTGGTGATCAGAGGTTTAAGTGACCGGTATAACAATCTGCTTTTGAATGGTGCTTCACTGCCTAGCAGTGAACCAAATAGACGTGATTTTGCATTTGATATGGTTCCTAGCGCATTGGTGGACAATATTGTAGTTAACAAGACCGCTACTCCGGATCTCACCGGAGAATTTACTGGTGGATTGGTTCAGATCACAACGAAAGACATCCCTGATGAGAACTTCACTCAAATTTCTATCGGATCAGGATATAATTCCCGCGCCATAGGAAATGATTTTATCGGAACCAAAAGGAGTAAAAATGCTTATTTAGGATTTGGAGATAGCAATTATGCCCGACCAACCGGTATGACATTTAGCGAATACAGAAAGATCATACCTCAAATTGAAAGTCCTAATAATTTAGAACAAAGGCAACTAGGTGCCTCCTTTCTGTCTACCCTTCCAAACAATTGGGCAATGCGGAAATACACCGCTTTACCTAATCAAAATTATCAGTTCAGCATGGGAAGAAGTTTACATTTCAAAGAAAATTCATTGGGTATTTTGGCCGCATTAACCTACCGAAATGAACAAGAATCGGAGCAAAATGACAGATACCAGTTCCACAGCTTTGACTATAAAGGCACCGATTACACTTTTACCACTACACTTGGAGGATCATTAGGCTTGGCTTATAAATTTGGAAGGAACAAAATTACACTTAAGAACACTTATAACAGAAAGCTATCTGACCTACTCACAAAATTCGGTGGTTTAGATGAAGATAACAACAGCACAAATGTTGATAATTACAATAACGTTGTGGTTATAAATCAACTTTTCCAGTCGGTACTTTCTGGTGAGCACAGTATTGGTGAACGAGGTGTAAAATTTGACTGGCAAGGTAGCATAGCCGATCTACGCCGCGATCAGCCATTCACAAAAATCATGCACAGGTTTACTGATTCACAATTTCCTTCTGGTTATTATTCCTATAACTTTAGCGATAGGCAGACGAGCTTAGGATCGTTCTATTATTCTGATCTGCACGAAAAGCTGTATAACTGGGCAGCCAATTTTCAGCTCCCATTTACACTTTTGAAGCTAAATCAAAGTTTTAAAGCGGGGTACAACGGGAAATACAGGGAGGCGAACTTCGGAGCAGACCTTTACCGCATCAGAGCTTTGACGCAGCCATCGGGGCTGGCACAGGATTATTCTGGATTTGCGTACACGGATGTGTATAATTCTACAAATTTCGCTAACGGAGAACTCTATGCCTATCCGATTGCAGCTGATGGAAGAGACCTGGGCAAGGATGGATCAGGTATGGGATACCAAGGTTACCAGAGACTGAATGCTTTTTATGGAATGTTTGATTTCAAATTCACTCAAAAAATCCGTTTAATTGCAGGTCTGAGAGCAGAAATGAACGATCAGAACATTGCTAACCTGGACCGGGCATCGGAGGAGGAACACTACGTTAGTTTAAAAAAAACAGATTGGCTGCCATCTGCAAATTTAATCTATTCGCTTAATGAAAAAATGAACATCAGAACAGCCTGGTATGAAACGGTAGCTCGGCCTGATTTGCGTGAGTTGTCAAGTTTCCGGTATTTTGATCCAGGACTAATGAGACTCATTTCCGGAAGCAATTTAAAAAGCACTTCAATTGAAAATTTTGATCTCCGTTATGAATTTTACCCTTCTCCAAGAGAAATCATTTCAGTATCTGGGTTCTATAAAAAGTTTACAAACCCAATTGAACTTCAGCTTGACCTAACATCCGGCAAGCCCAATTATGTGTATGTGAATTTAGCATCAGCGAAAGACCTGGGACTGGAGGCCGACTTTAGAAAGTCTTTGGAGTTTATCAATCCAGATGTAGCATTTTACAGAAATATTTCCCTCTCGGGAAGTCTTACTTTAATCAAGGCGAGTGTTGAACTTCAGTCTACACAGGATACTGCCGGAGTAAATTATAAAAGGGATCGCCCACTGTACGGTCAATCACCCTACATTATTAACGGAGGCTTAAATTACACTGGAAAGCAATTTGGTTTAAATGTTTTATATAACCGGTTCGGTAAACGGATCGTATATGCAGCTACAGTTGTTTCCATGGATGAATATGAAAAACCTCGGGATGTTGTTGATCTTCAGTTTAATTATAAATTTTTGAAACAGCAACGCGCTGAAGTAAAACTAAACATCAGCGACTTGCTTAACCAAGCACTTATCAATTACCAAAATAGTTATCCAGCTGGCCATCCAATCTACAAGCTAGGAGATCCATCGAGTCAAGATGTTCCCGGTGTGAGTTACAAATTAGCAGACGGACAGGCAGATCCAAAGGGAACGAACTATAACGCTGGTTATGATGTAGTCACCAGAAAGAGAAGAAGTGGGACAACATTTAGCCTGAGTTTTAATTATCGCTTTTAACTACACTATTAGATAAAGAAGTCTATTACAAAAATCAATCTATGAACAAAAAAAAGAGTTGCCACAACAACTCATCACAAAAAAAATTAATTAAAAAATCATCATGAGAAAAAATTCATTTTTAATTATTGCACTCGCATTAACAGTTTTTGTTTCGGCTTGTAAGAAAGAACAAGGAGAAAATGGTATCGGAGATTTTGACCGTTCATCGTCTGCCGTACTGGAAGATACACGTGATATTCCAAATGCGACACAAACGCTTCCTAATGTAATTTCGGCAAACACAACGTTGACAAACGACAGAGTATGGATCATTGACGGTCCTACATTTGTAAACAACAATGCTACCCTTACCGTCCAGGCAGGAACTTATATCAAAGGTCGTAAAGAAAGTGCTGACCCTTCGTTCCTACTAATTGCAAAAGGTTCTAAACTAATTGCAAGAGGAACTTCAGCGAATCCAATTGTATTCACATCTAATCAAACTGCAGGTAATCGTGCTCCAGGTGATTGGGGAGGTGTTGTATTGCTTGGAAATGGTAGAACAAACGTGGCCAATACTACAGTTATCGAGGGAATGGAATCTCGTTACATGACTGATCTTGGTTTACCTACAAGTATTATTCAATACGGTGGTGCTACGGAAGCAGACAACTCGGGCGCATTACAATTTGTACGTATTGAGTTTGCTGGCGATGTGATCAGTGAAGGTAATGAGCTGAACGGACTTACACTTGGTGGTGTTGGATCAGCAACTGAATTGAATAACATTGAAGTATCTTATGGTGCTGACGATGCATTCGAATTTTTCGGTGGATCAGCAAACGCAAAATATCTTGTATCTTATGGTAACAACGATGATGATTTTGATTTTGACCAGGGATACCAAGGTTCAATCCAATATGCAGTTTCTGTAAAGGTACCTTGTTTGACCTATTCAAGCAGTCCTAACGGAATTGAAAGCAATAACATCACTAATCCTATAGTTGTTACTGATCCAAATCGTTTTACACGTCCTGTATTGTCGAACTTCACTATTTTAGGTCAAAATACAGTTGGTGCAGGATCTTTTGCTAGCAGCAATGGCGCATTGTTCAGAGTAAATTCTGGTTACAAAGTTAGTAACTCTATTGTTGCTGGTTTCAACACTGGAGCCAACATCTCAACAGGTAATGCAACGGATAGTTTCTTTGGATATAGCCTTATTCACGGTTTCACTGCTGCTACATCAGGTACACCTTTCACTACGATAACAACTAGTACTGCAGCGTCTGCAAATGGTTTCATTAGACTAGTAAATCCATTTAATATAAACGTTTGTAGTACTACAAAACCAATCCCTGATTTCCGTTATCAGACAGTTCCAACTAACTCACCAGCAGCAACAGGAGCTAACTTTACGAATATCAGTGTAACACATCCAGGTGGTTCATTATCCGCTTTTGATACTACTCCAACCTATCGTGGTGCTTTTGGAGCGGCTTCTACAACTCGTTGGGATGATAATTGGGCGACCTACACACCACAAACCAATCCTTATTTGTAATAATAAATCTAATCTTATCTAATATTAAGTATAGTTAAAAGACACCCCCTTGGCAGGTTACTGCCAAGGGGGTTATTAAATCAATAAAATATGAAAAAATATACTACCCTTTTTATCATCTTCCTAATCCTTCCTTTACTTTTTCTTTCTTGCAAAAAAGATGGAGAAATAATTAGTGCTCCTTCTTTTGGTAAATTAGCAGTTAAATTTACTTCGGCAAATGCTTCCGAAGTATTTCTTTTGGAGGTTGATGGCGTTGTTCAGGATACAGTGAGTAAGATCGGTGAATTATCTCTGGAGTCAGGTAAAAGACGAATCACAATTTTTGATGTTGAGCAAAAACAAATATTAGACACAACAGTGGAAATTGACGTGAGAAGAAAAGTTTCACTGAGTTGCTTTTTTAATGGAACGACTGTATTTACAGATAATTTAGATCCCGCTTTGAAACCACAAACTGATAGCTTGTTAGTCAGGTTTGTTAGCACGGACAAGGCTTTACCAGAACTCATGGATATCCAAATATCTTTGTATGATTTCGGAGGAACAATTATTCCGTTAATGAATAAGACGATTAAAGGTATCGGTAAAAACAAATTTAGTGAATATATCCAATTACCTAACCCTAACGTAATTGACCCAAATTTTGACGCTACTTTTATGTTTTATGTGATTGAAGGTTTTGATGCAACCCCAGGCGCCAACTATCAAAAAGTAATGAGTATCGATGACTTCAGTTTTACCTGGTTGACCTATAAGGATGATGGCACGTTTAGTTGGGTACCAAATAACATTATATCACTCGGCATTGGAGCAGCTCCGGAGGACGGAAGTTCAAGCCTGAGAACTTCGCAATTGATTTTTCAACGTGAAGTAAATTAAACACACCTATAAAAGAAGGCTTGCTCCACAAAGCAAGCCTTAAATTCATTTTAATATTGCCTGCTATTAGTCAGAAAATATTGGCCGAATTTAAGGATTAAATCGATATGAACCAAATATGAACAAATTACCGTTTCCGGGTTAATTGAATATATTTTAAGTGGAACAGTCGATCAGATGGGGTAAGATTATATAGAAGGTTTTCACAATACCATAGATGGAACAAAGTTCCCTTTTTATGGTTTTAACAGCTTTTGCAAGATGGCTGTCGACCGTTTTAATTGAAATACCAAGTCTGTTTCCAATAGACTTGTAACTCAGGCCCTCCTCGTTAAACAAAAGAAAAACTTCTCTCCTCTTAGTTGGCAGATTCTCAACAAGCCGACCTAATTGCATCCGGTATTCTTTGTTTTCCAATTCTGCTTCCATATTGGTCTGGTTAGCACCGCGAAAAAGATCTTTCTGCAATAACTCCCGTTTGAGGTTTCTGGATACTTGCTTTAAAGCATAGTTGCGGGTATAGAAATATAGAAAAGCCATGCAGTCTTCTCCTTCTTCCTGTTCATCTAATTTTTCCCAGAGTTTAAGATAACCCTCCTGTAATGCGTCATGAACTAAATTTTGGTCTTTGAATGAGCGTAAAAATAATGTACTCAACTTATCAAAAGTGGCTAGGTAAATGGACTTAAACCTTAATTCCTTTTCAATTTGATCGTATACTTTCTCCATGGTAGATGAATATTCTCAAATTTAACCTCCCAATATTAATTGAATATTAAATGTTATAAAAATATTGATACCAATTTTTAATATAAACCAGAACAAGTTCTAAAAAGGAGATGAAAATTAAGATAAACTAACACCTTATACTATCAAATTCCTGGTGATTTTCGCAGCTGTATTTAACAGATCGTTTAAGACTTTCTTTTCTTCTGCAAGCTGAGATCGATATTCGGGCATGTAAAGACATAAACTGGCTACAACGCGGTCGTTGTTATATACCGGAACAGCATAGCCAACAATGTTTCCAGCAGTCAGTTGCTTGGCATATCCCTTGCTTCTGATCTGCTCCAGGTTTTCCCTTAGTGATTTCTCCATTTGCGCTTCCTTCCATTCAGTTTTTTGTGGAAGTCCGTACTTCGTGATAAAGGTGGTAAGCTCCGACTCTGAAAGCATGGCAATAAGCAATCGTCCAGATGCCGTGTCATAAGCCCTTTTTTCCTTAGTAGTGATCACCTGAACATTATTTGTTCCGGTGATCCTTACAACGGCTGAACGGAAATCCTTCACAAGTACCGACAAAAGTGAATTCTCGTCGTACATCCCGGTAAGTAGTTCCATCTCTTTTTCCGCAGCTTTAACAAGGTTTTTTTGATAGCCTTCATTCCCCGTTAAGACGAAGGCTTGTGAGCCCAGGCAATAGCCCTTCTTTTCTATTTTCTCTATATATTTTCTGGTAACCAGGGTTTTTATAATGTTCGCACATGTTCCTGCATTCAAATTCAGATGCGCAGCAATGGCACTTAAAGGTTTGGGCTGGTCCGGTTCTATAGAAATGTATTCTAGAACATCTAGGGCCCTGTTTATTACCTGGATCATAGGATTTAGGATATAGTTTTATAAAGATACAGTTATTCTTTACATTATAAATTTTGTTGCAGGTGCCTTCTTGGTGTGGTGCTTATGGCGTAGTGGATTCTTGTGGATGAATCAATTGAGGGTTCCAAACTTTATAATATGAATGGTTCAAGCCATTTCCAGCAGAAGCATAATCACACAAAGTGATATTGATCGTGCCTTTTGGTTTTTCCGTATAAGATTCAGGAATGAACCGGGCACTAAAGCTCATGAAATATTCATCCGGTTTTGCCGACTGCCTGGTCAACTCGACATAACCTTCCTGATCAGTCACTGGTCTTACTACCGCTTCAAGGCCGGCGCCTTCGAACCGGGAGTCCCTGGCCAATACGATTGGCCCTCTGATGATGGCAATACTTTGCTTAGTACTGCCTGTTTCTATCATTCGGCCACGCATATCTAAGTTCAACGTGATCTGATCACCGGTATTCCACCTTCGTTTCAATGGTATGAACGTTCCGGGAACCAAATCTCCAATTTCCGCTCCGTTTACATTGAGCGTACTGCGTTTACTCCATGCTGGAATCCGCAGATATACAGTAAATGGTTCAGGTTTATCCATATTCAACGTTAGCTGGATCGCTCCTGACTGAGGATAATCGGTATTTTGTACGATTGATATTTTTTTACCTGTAGGACCATTGACCAGGTATGTTCCACTGGCGTATTGATTGATCTGGAAACCATCTTCCTTAGCCATGACCATATGCTGAGGAAAATTAAACAAACCACGTGGACCGCTGGCTTCACAACAATTCAAGCCCATTCCGCACTGTTCATCTCCCGGCAAGCGTTGCCCGTTTAACGGGGTATACTTAGCCCATTCCGCACCCTTTGCACGCATTGCCGCCAACAAGGCGTTATAATAGACCACTTCGGCTTCATCGGCGTATTTGCTTTCCCCGGTAAGTCGAAGCAATTGATTGGACAGCTTTAACCAGGTAA
>JAPSHM010000006.1 GCA_031179845.1 Pedobacter sp. | reverse complement strand
AGAGTTGTATTCGGCCTTCACGTTTGTTATTTCTGGTGAAATGGCATTACCGCCCATATCTAAAACATACTTGAAGAATTTCAGCTGATGCATTCTTTCTTCTTCAGCCTGTTTAAAGAAATAATCAGCAGAAAAATCATAACCATTGCGGTTACACCACGAAGCCATAGACAGGTAAATTGCTGATGAATGTGCTTCTTTTTTTATTTGCTGATTTATAAGTGTTTCTACATCTGATGATAGTAAACACTTAACACGCATGATGTCTTTCATATGATATGTATATTATTTCTTATTTTCTATTACAAAAATACGGCTAAGTATTAACAATAGTTAAAATAAGGTTAATATGGAAAGAATCTAATTCTAGTATAATCAGATAATTAGGCGATGGAGGCGGTCGTATATGATGTGATTAAGCTCTAACATTACAAACGTTCCCTGTAGTAATTCTTTCAATGCGATGATCTCAATCAGCGACAATACGTAACAATGGTCGCATGCACAGATGAAAATGATCTCTACATCTGGAGATTTGCTGTTGTCTAAAAGCAGTTCTTCTATGTCAATATGATAGACTGCCTTTTTCAACTTTAATATATTGCGATAATCAAAGCGGGCAAGTTTCCCGGCAAAGTCTATATACCAGCAGTTTTCACTATCTGATTGGAAGACAGCACCGGCTTTAGTGCTAAACACTTCAACAAAATCTACAGAAGGCTGAATGGTTAAATTTTGCATTGTCATATCGATTGGCACAAAGGTGATTATTATTTAGATTTATTCCAAATCAATATTAATATTTCTGGGGTTTCTTTGATAACTTTTTGAGATTCTGCTTTTAACGACTATAGCGAAGAGATGCAAAGTATCCACACTAAATTAAAATCGTTCTAAATAGTTGAATATCGCATGCTTCATGGTAAATTTACATTGAATTTATAATGCAAGAACTAACTTTACAAAATTATGGCTCATGGTTTGATGGTATCGTTTGATGATAAAATTGATATCTATGCAGCTGAATACCACTATAAAACGATTATGATATTAAGCCTTATTCATGAAGAACAAAGCTGAAAATCCCTCCATAGCTACAGCGGAAGTTAAAGGACCTGGTAGACTTGCCCGTATGTTCATTACCTTGTACGATGTTTACAGGTTTATTGCCCGCTTTTTCAAAGAAGGCTTTCTTCCTCCGTATGAAATAAAAGAACTTCTTCGACAATGTTATGAAATAGGTTACCGTTCGGCACTACTGATTTCTACTACGGGATTTATTACCGGTATGGTATTCGCAAAGCAATCTCGTCCGTCATTATCGGAATTCGGCGCTACATCCTGGCTGCCTTCTCTTGTTGGAATTGCTTTATTAAGAACCCTTGCGCCCCTCCTTACAGGACTTATTGCCGCCGGGAAGGTAGGCTCCAGTATTGGTGCTGAACTAGGCTCAATGCGGGTTACCGAACAAATAGATGCTATGGAAGTTTCGGCTACCAATCCGTTTAAATTTTTAGTATCCACACGCGTACTTGCGGCAACCATCACCATGCCAATCCTGACCTTCTATACCGCAATGGTAGGCATGTTGGGTGGACTGCTTAATGTTGCGCTAAGTGAGGGAACAAGCGCCAGGGCGTTCTTTCAATCTTCCCTGGAACAAATTACATTTCTTGACATTACAGCTTCTACAGTAAAAGCCATTATATTTGGGTTCACGATAGGAATGGTTGGTTGTTATCAAGGCTACAATTCCTCAAAGGGAACTGAAGGTGTTGGAAAAGCTGCGAACTCCGCCGTTGTAATTGCCATGTTTCTTATCTTCATTGAAGAAGTGGTTTCTGTCCAGTTTTTTAGTTTATTCAGAAGCTGATTTTACCATGGAAAAACAAGTAACATTTCAACATAAAGAAAAGGTGATAGAGATCAAGGGATTAAATAAGTCCTTTGGAAATTATCACGTTTTAAAGGGGGTTGACCTCGATCTGCACAGGGGCGAGAATCTTGCTGTTCTGGGGAAATCCGGAACGGGAAAATCCGTACTCATCAAGATCATAGTGGGACTGCTCAGTCCAGACGAAGGTCAGGTAAAAGTGCTGAACCAATATGTTGATCAGATCACCTATAAGCAACTTTTGGAATTGAGGTTGAAGGTAGGCTTCTCCTTTCAGAACAGCGCCTTATACGACAGCATGACGGTTAGACAAAATTTAGAGTTCCCATTGGTAAGGAATCAAAGAAAACTGACTAAATCGGAAGTGAATATGGCGATCGAAGAAATGCTCGATGCTGTAGGGCTTATACAAACGATCAATCAAATGCCATCGGAACTTTCTGGTGGACAAAGGAAAAGAATTGGAATAGCCCGCACCTTGATATTGCGTCCTGAGATCATGCTTTATGATGAGCCTACTGCAGGACTTGATCCAATTACCTGCCTGGAAATCAATAATCTGATCAATGAAGTGCAGGAAAGGTTTCATACCAGTTCAATTGTAATCACCCATGATCTAACCTGCGCTAAGGCTGTTGGAAACAGGGTAGCGATGCTTTTGGATGGCCAATTTCAGCGAATGGGAACATTTGAAGAAGTATTTAATACAAGTGATGAAAGGGTCAGACCTTTTTACGACTATAATTTTATTCATTAACAAGACATGCAAGTAACAGACAACCGTAAGCAGATAACAGTTGGTATATTCATCCTTATTGGCATTGCCATTTTCGTTTTAGGTGTATTCACCTTGGGAGGGCAGCGAAAAACATTTGTAAAAAGCATCACTGTGAACGCTTTGTTCAACAACGTACAAGGTTTGAAAGCCGGAAACAACATATGGTTTTCGGGGGTAAAAATTGGTACCATAAAAAAGATCCAATTCTACGGCATCTCCCAAGTTCAGGTGTTTATGAATATAGAGGAGAATGCGCAACAATACATTCATAAAGACGCCGCAGCAAGCATCAGTTCCGATGGCTTGATTGGAAATAAAATCATTGAAATCAGTGGAGGCAGTCCGAAATTTCCATTTGTTGAAGACGGGGATCAATTACAGGTTGCAAGCACGCTCTCTACTGATGATATCATGAAAACCTTCCAGGTGAACAATAAAAACCTGGTTGAGGTGACTTCAGATTTTAAAATCTTGTCTAAGAATCTCGTTGCGGGCAAAGGCGCAGCTGGTGCACTACTGGCGGATGAGCAAATTGCAACGAACTTTAAGGCCATAGTTGAAAACCTAAGAACAACGACAGAGTCTGCCAATAAAATGGCTCAGGAGATGAATGCATTTACCAGGACCTTAAATACAAAAGGTGGACTGGCAGATCAACTCATGACAGATACTGCAGTATTTGCAAAACTTCAACGATCTGTAAATGAATTGCAGAAAACTGCACAATCGGCTTCTGCAATGACGGAAAACCTGAATAAGGCAAGTGCCAAATTCAATGAGACAGATAATGCGGTTGGATTGTTGATCAATGATCAAAAAACAGCCGAGCAGCTAAAGGGAATCATGACTAACCTGGAAACAAGCAGCCAAAAATTAGACGAGAACATGGAAGCCCTCCAACATAACTTTTTATTGCGTGGGTTTTTCAAGAAGAAAGCAAAAGCAGAAGAGGCCGAAAAAAATCGTCAAAAATAAACGTAGGGCATCAACCGTTACGCATCAGATCAATATACCAGTATCCGGATCGTAGCACTTTTTCGCCCAGGCTAAAATCGATTGGCTGGCTAAATATCGGGCCGTCAAAAACAAAGGTGTGAAACTCGCCATTTTCCCCGCATGGATCTACTCCGGGCGGGAGGTCGGCAAGAAAACTGCTGTCAATCACCCTTCCACAAAGATCCTCGAGGCCTTCTTTTGCACAGACCACAATGGTTTTATAACCGAGGGTGAGAAATTCATTTATAATTGCTGTGGTATCTTTTTTCCAAAGCGGAAAAACAGCTTCAATGCTCAATTCTGCCAGTTGTGTTTCCCTGTAGATCCGTAAATCTTCCAGAAAGATATCACCAAAGATCGCATGATTAATTCCAAAAGATCTCATTGACAGGAGATGCTTTTGCATAGTTTCCTCATAAACAACCATCTCCGGAGAATCTGGCAACCGGACCTGATACAACGGAATGCCTATGCTACTTGCCTGAGTTATTAGCAGGTCCTCCCTTACTCCATGCATGCTTACGCGATTGTACGCTTCATTTACTGTAGTCAGCAGATAGCGAAGCTCGTAATCTTCGCTTTCAAGAACGTAGTGTAAGGCGAGCGTACTATCCTTTCCCCCGCTCCAGTTGAAAAAGCTAACTTTTCTAGACATTATCCGATTGATTTTTTCAAAGTTAGCCCTTTATCTTTACTTATCCTCTTTAAACAACAGCAAGGGAAGATGGGTATGATAAGCTAGTCTATTGGTAAGTCCACGGTGAAACAGTCCTTCGAAAAAGCCGTATTGTTTGGGTACGGTGATCACGAGTTGAGCTTCCTGTCTTGAAGCAAACTCCATAATGCCTGTTGCCAGGTCTTCGTGCACAATATAATGGTATTCTGGCTGTTCATCACCCCACAAATCCTGGAGATCCGCCTGTTCTTTTAGCCTATCCGAATCAAGTTGTCCTTCATCCTGCGCTACATTTACAATCAGCAACCTGGCATTAAGGACGGTGATCAATGTTTTGATCGCTTCTACGGGTGTAGTTTCAGAAACCCTTTTTAAATCACACGCAAATACCACCCGATTTATGATTTGAAATTGAGCATCTGCCGGAATGATCAATAGCGGTATCTTAGATTCTCTTGCTATTGTGGTCGTGTTACTTCCTATTAGGATCTCCTTAAGATTGCTTTTGCCTGTAATCCCCATGACCACCAGGCCGACTTGTTGTTGCTCTCCAAGAATTTCAACAGCCGTTAGTAATAACCGGTCGTCCTTACGGATATTGATCGTTATTTCGCTTGATACCAATGAACTAAGCTCATCTTTCAACCTATTCAATTTAGTTGTAACTTGCTCATGATCTTCTGTGTTCCCTAACGAAATATCGATCGGTAGGTCAGTTGCCAGAGGCACGGCCGTTGAGTGGTAAATTAAAATATTCCGCGATTTCAAAAGGTTGGCAAAGGCCGCTGCATATCTGGCTGCATTGAGTGAGGACGGTGAAAAATCCGTTAAAATAAGGATAGTTTGCAACGCATATATTTGATGGAGATGCGCATCTATTGCTTTTTCAAGACTTTGAAACCCAATGTCTGGAATTGTCCGCTGTCCGCGGCTGGCTATTGACCACTGTCCTGGTGCTGAACGAAGCAAAATAATTGGGTTACGCTCATTCGTGACCATTTCTACTTTGAACCGACGATGATGGTCGAATGCCGTGACCAGGGCATCCAATTCCAAATTACCTGCTTTAAATGCTACAGAAAATGTTTCCATGATACTTCCCCTATACTTGTCAAGAGCATCTCTATGAAAGCAGACCGCGATCATTTAAGCAGCCGGTACAAATCGGCCAGTTCAACATTTTATAAAAAATACTAAGCTAAACTTTTTAAGTTTAGCCTAATATTTTACTATCTCATAGGTTGAGTAGTGTCGCTTCTTGTTGTATCTGTGCCCGTACCGGTTCCGGTACCAGTAGTTCCAGTCCCAGTTGTTCCGGTTCCAGTCCCAGTGCCAGTTCCAGTTCCAGTGCCGGTTCCTGTTCCGGTACCTGTTCCAGTGCCCGTTCCGGTACCTACGGTATCCATCATTGCACTATCTGTCATCAATGAATCGCCACCAGTACCATTGCCATTAGTTTGGCGGTCCGAGTTACATGCGGTAAATCCTATAGTTAGGACTGACAGCATTGTTAAGATTTTTAATTTCATAATTCCATTGTTAAGTTGAATAATCACAGGGACGGCAATTGACCTGTCTGCATGTCATCGACTTAAAAACACCTGTCCCTGATGAAAGTTTAACCTTAACAGTAAATGCGTATTTAGCAAGCAATAACTACGTAATTACCGCAGAACGTTTAACGGGTAAGCTAAACCAAAATACGGAGCCCTTTCCAACTTCACTTTCCAATCCTATTGTTCCAGCATGTTTTTTGATAATCTCTGCAGAAATGAATAGTCCCAGCCCTAACCCGGGTAGCGTGCCCATTGGTGGATTACTTGCCCTGTAAAACCGTTCAAATACGTATTTCTGCCGATCGAGAGGGATTCCCATTCCTTTATCGAACACTTTTATGACTAAATGACCATTGTTCAATGCACTTGCGATCTTAACATACTTTTCGTGTACCGAATACTTAATCGCATTACCAATAAGATTAGCCAATACCTGGTCAATCCTGTCCTGGTCTCCCCAGATTATAGGGTCAGAATTCTCCAGTTCACATTCAATTTTACAATTCGGATTCGCTGCATTGATCGCTTCAATGCTATCTTTAATACAGTCGTTAATCCTGAACGCATTCATGACACATGACATTGACCCAGAACTAATTCTTGCGGCATCCAGAAGGTCAGAAATCAGGTTGATCAATTTATCCAACTGGGTTTCCATTTTGCCGGCCAGGATCAACTCGTCTTGTCGCTGGTCTTTTAATAATTTCGCTTGAAATAGCTGATTATAGGCCTTAAGTACTGTGACCGGGGTCTTTAATTCATGGGCGGCCATATGGACAAAATCTTCATGTTCCTTTTTCTTGATCTTCATGATCAAATTGCTTTCCTCCAAAGCGGTAGCACCGATGGCATTCTCTGCATGTAGGTGCTGAAATCCGGAGATCAATCCACTTAAAAAAAGGGATTCAATTAGAAATACCAGTGCTTGAATGATATGCTTTTCTATGGCATGACGAGAAATCGTGTCTGAAAGGAATAACAAGGATACTGAAGCGATAAACGTAATGGCGCTAGCGAAAATTGCAGACCTGCCGCCTCCATAGCAGGCACTGATCATGATCACTGCAAAAAAGAAGAGGTAGGGCGCTGCGATATTTCCTGGAAACAACCATAGCTTAACTGCGACAACCAGGCTGGTCAGCAAAAAAGGTACGGCTACGCAGGTCAAAATGGTTCGTTGTGAAATTTTCTGTTCGTTCCAAATCCTCTTAAATAGTGAAGTACCATTAATCGTAAAAATTCTATGCATAATCCGGATTTATTAAAGGACCATACAAAATTAAACTAGGTTTTAACACTCCGATTAGTACTAATACCTGATTTCATTTACGCTAACTACTGTAATTATCTAACGAAGCCATTGAGAACGGCGTATCGAATTAATGCCGCAGTATTTCGGGACCCTGTTTTCTCAATTAAACTTTGCCTATGACCTTCAATTGTTCGCTTACTGATAAACAACTTGTCGGACATCTCATGATTGGTGAGCCCCTCTGCAATTAAATGGAGCACTTCAATTTCACGCATAGAAAATTCGATCTTCGATTCCGAAGTTGCTAAGGAGTGTTGTCCACTTTGCACCAATTTATCTAACATTCGAATAGCCAACTCTGAGCAAAGATACCGTCCACCCATATTTACATGCTTAAGTGCAAAGATCAATTCATCAGCACTTACGTTTTTCAAGAGGTACCCGGAGGCCCCTTCCATAAAAGCCTGTGAAACATATTTTTCATTATCATGCATAGAAAGCATTACAATTTTAGTTTGCGGGCTAACTATTTTCATCTCTTTAAGCAGAGCGATCCCATCAACTTCAGGCATGTTGATGTCGGCAAGAACGACGTCTATCTTTTCTCCCCGGGCGATATGCTCCAACACCTCCCTCCCGTTGACGGCTTCCCCGGCGACATTAATACCTTTATCCATCTCCAGCAGCATTCTGATGCCATTTCGGACAATATTATGATCTTCTGCAAGTAGTACTTGTACCATTTTTAAAAAATTAATGCGTTGATATGTAATATATATAAACTAAAGCTTCCAATATAAGTTTTGAATTCATTTTTTCTTAAACCATATTATTGTTCTTCCGAACATTCAAAGCTAGCCAGTATTTTTTTTAGCCGCTCGATCTGGATCACTAGATTACCGGCCTGTTGTGTGGTCACTTCCACATCCTGATCACTGATTGAGCTTAACAAAGCCCGCTGTTCTTCCATCATTCTGACGGCAACCCAAAGTGAATTCTCAAGGGATCTAGCCTGTTCACGGAGCAGTGTCCTTTCCGTAAAAATGTGCCCGGCCTGGCATTGATAGCGTGGACCAGAATCTCGATCCGTTTTAACAAGTGCTGCTCCGCAATCCGTGCAGGTGAAAGGTGTTAATAAGCCGGGAGGCGACTCCGATTTCAACTCCAGTTCAGCTGGCGAAGTAAGCTCACCACTGCGTCGTTGCCTGGATAACAAATCCACGATGATATAGCTCATATCCGCAATCGGAACCTGATAATCTACCAGCAGATGCTGGAGAACGTTTTTTGGCATATCCGGGAAATCTGCTTCGACCGGATCCTGAACAATACACATCCCCCCGTTCTTCTTAATTGCCTTCATGCCTGCAGTGCCATCATCGAGCAACCCTGTTAGAATAATTCCTGTAACAGAGGAGCCATAATGCATTGCTGCGGATTGGAAAAGAACATCAATGGATGGACGCCAATGATTTTCCAGCTTTCCTTTTCTGACCAATATTTTATCCATTTCAAGCGTCATGTGATGATCTGCGGGCGCAAGATAAATGTGGCCACAGACAATCCTATCTCCATCCTGGGGAATCATACATTTAAGCGGGCTTTGTCTTTGAATCTGATTTAAAATAACCTCGATCAGGGAGTTTCTGAAAACATGGATTACAATGAATACAGAAGCATCCAAATGTTCATTAAAAGTTGAAAGAAGCTTCGAAACCGCAGCAATCCCACCAGCAGAAGCTCCGATAGTGATAATGTTGTTGGCTTTTTTGTGCATTATGTCATTAATTATATGCTGATCCTAGCAATTGAAGGTCAATTTTGAAGTCTATTGTGATTCTGGTTCCACGATTTGATGTATCTACATTCATATAACCGTTTAATAGAAAAATTCTATTCTTGATGCCCCTGATACCAGAACCACTGGCCAGAGACCGATCTACGTCTTCTTGAAAACCTTGTCCATTATCACTCACTACAAGCCTGACCCAATCATTTTCCGTACTTACAATTATTTCTGCCTCTGTAGCTTCGGCGTGTTTGATACAATTATTAATCAATTCCTGGATCATCCTGAAAACGTATAGCTGAATGTCCTGATCAAGCAGATCAGCTGAACTGGTTAAAGACGTCTTGACCTGAAAACCAGGTGTACTTAAACGTTGTGCCATTTCCTTAACGCCAGATGTAAATCCAAAATCCCTTAGTACGGAGGGCGTAAGTTCATAGGACAACTCCCTGGTTTCCCGGATTGCCTGATCAAGCAGTTGGTTAATGTTAGAAAATTCATCTTTTAAATGATAGGTGTGTTGAGTATTCTGCAGATTTAATCTGATTCCGTATAAGAGCTGGCAAACGCTGTCATGAAGGGCAGTGCTGATATTGTACCTTTCTTTTTCCTGTGCTTTGAAGGTTGCGGAAAGAATCAGTTTTTGTTGTTCGGAATGCAGCCTTTGTGCTTCCAAAGCCAATCGTTTTTTCTCTGTAATATCCATAATGATCCCCGCAAAATAATTGTTGTTCGCGACCCCATTACGTACCTCCTGTCCTTTCGCGGATATGGTCTTAATCCGCCCATCTTTAGTGTGAACTCTAAATTCCACATCGGCCTTTTTTGAATTATGGATGGCGTTTATCAGTGTCTGCCTTACCTGATGCTGATCGTCAGGATGAATCAAGTTTATAAAGGCCTGAATACTGCCGTCGAATTCTCCGGGGTCTAACTCCAAAAGAGAATTACTGAATTCATCTAGGAACACCTTGTTACTTCCCCACTCCAGGGTCCAGGTTCCTGTACCAGATGCATTTAAAGTCATTTCGAGTCTTTGGGAGGTATCGATCAGTTTTTGCTGGGCTGCCCTGCTTTCAGAGATATCAATTACCGTAATATAATATTGTAGCCTTCCTGTAAAAGAATTCATGATACCGATGCCTTCCATACGGGTAAATAAATCTTTTTCATGAAAGGACAGTTTGATCTCACAGCTTTGCTTGTCGTTGTTGGTTTGCATTTTGTGAAGGAACGAATAGAAAAGCTCCCACATTTCTGGGGCTACAAAGCTTTGGAACCGTTCCTTTGAAATGTCGCTTTTGGAAATAGACAGTAGATCTGCACCGGTTTGATTCGCTTCCTCAACCATGCCCATATGGTCGAGGATAAAATACCCAACGGGTGCCAGGTTAAAAAAGCCTGCAAATCTTGACCGTTCCTTTTCAATTACCTGATAAGAAGCAGATAACTCATCGTTTTGCATTTCGAGTTCAAGTTGAAACACCTGAAGTTCGCCTAAAAGCACTCCAAGCTGTTGATCGGTAATTTTATCATCGTAAGTACTTTCTGTCTCTGAAGAGTTTTCGAGCCTGCTTCGCAGGAGTGAAATGATTCTTTCTTTATTGCCTATCTCGTTTTTGCTCACGTCACTGTGGTTTAAAAGTAACAATTACCGCAGCATGATCATTAGACTTATTCTCCGATACATACTGAACATTGACAATTAGCTTTTTCACACCAATCCCCTGAAAATCATGCTGCATATACAATTCGGTATCACTTCCCGGATCGAACAACAAAGTGTCCAACTGGGTCGTGTTCCATCTATTGTGAACAATTTCTAAAAAATATTGTTCTTTGACTTCAAATTCCCTGAAGTTGAACATTTTCAAAAAAAGGGAGTTTGTAACCACAACTTTTCTTTCATGATCTAATATGACGGCTGCAGCATCGAGTGCGTTAACCGTTGCTTGAACATAGTCCAGCAAAACAAACAATTTGTTCTCTAAAGCTTTAACCCGCGTAGTTTTTGTAAACGTCAACACAGCACCACTGATAAAATTATCCATGGTCCGATAGGGCATGATCCGAAGATTATACCACTCATTTTTCTTTGTTTTAACCTCCAGATCCTTTGCATTTAGACGATCAATAACTTCCATTATCGTATTTTCTAAAGACGGATAATCAAAATTAGAGACGATATGTGCAATGGACCTGCCGACATCGGATAGGATCACATTGAATAATTTAGTTACCTGTGGTGTGAACCGCAAGATGTTCAATTGATTGTCTAAAAATATCGTTCCAATCTCTGTATTGTCCAAGAGATTTTTCATGTCATTATTCAACCTTGTCAGTTCCTCTGCTTTGTTTTGGTATTGAAGGTTTATGGTCATCAATTCTTCATTCAAGGATTGCATCTCCTCTTTTGTGGTCAAAGCCTCCTCATTTGTACTTTGCAATTCTTCATTCGTGCTCTGCAGTTCCTCGTTGGTAGATTTCAATTCTTCCAGCGATGTTTCCATCTGTTCTATTGTTGAATGCAACTGCTGTTTAGTATAAATCAGTTCCTTTTCCAGTTCTTTTATGGCCGCAGATCTTGCAGGATCAGTCTTCACAAGTCGGGGGTCTGCTTTCTTTGCTGGCCCTTTATGGATAAAGCTGAGTATAAATAATCCGTCCAATTGATGGTCATTTAAATATTTGACTTTAAAATCGATGAGATTGGTGATGCCACCTTCCTGGACCTTGATGTCGTTATATTCCACCTGGCTTTTTTGAATAGATGCTTGATGGACCGCATTTCCGATCACATATTTCAGTTCTTCTTTTACCATTCTAAAAAGGTTCATGACCGCCTCCCCTGAGTTGACTTTAAGATATTTATCCATTTCACCATTGATATAAAGTATATCGCCTTTATTATTGATCAGGAGTGCTGATGGTGTAAACTGCTCCAAAAGTATTTTATGGAAGCTTTCTGCAATGGCACTTCTTATCAATGGTTTTTCTGAAAATACTTTAGAGGCTTTGACTGGCGCATTGGTGATATGAAAGGGAAAGTCAATTACCTTAGCAAGCCCTACAGTACCATCTTTGCGTTCATAGATTTTCCATTTGGCATCTACCAGCGTAAACGCATCAATGAAAGCACCAGCAGATTCCGCAGGACCAAGAAATAGGAGACCTTTTGGATTCAATGAGTAATGAAATACCGGCATCAACTTCGTTTGGAGCTCGGCGGTGAGGTAGATCATTACATTTCTACAGCACAATAGGTCCAGCTTAGTAAATGGCGCATCCTTTATCAGGTTATGTTGCGCAAAAACGATCATTTCCCTGACGCCTTTCTTTACTTGATATCCATTGTTCTTTTTGACGAAAAATCGTTCAAGTCTTTCAGCCGAGATTTCGGATACAATATTAGAGAAGTAAAATCCCGACCTAGCCTGTTCGATAGCGGCTACATCAAGGTCGGTGGCAAATATTTGCACGCTCGGCAGTTTCCCTTCCTTTAGAATATCCAGGCACTCCATGACGATCATTGCAATTGAATAGGCTTCTTCTCCTGTTGAACAACCGGCGACCCAAATTCGAATGGGCTCATCTCTGTTCCTTTCCGCTAATTTCGCAAAAAGGTGATTTTTAACGGCTTGAAAGGCATCACTATCTCTAAAGAACTTTGTGACGCCGATTAACAGTTCTTTAAATAGCACTTCCGTTTCATGAGGATGCTCTCTCATATAGTTCACATAGTGCAAGTAGTCAGGCAGTTGATGAAAGGCTATTCGCCTTTCGATGCGACGTGTAATGGTATTCTTCTTGTATAAAGTAAAATCATGTCCGGTATGCGACCGCAACATCATCAGTATTTTCTGAACGTGGTTGTGGTTATTGCGTTCCCCGACAGCGCCTTCTCCAGAGGGTGCCTGAAGGGCAGGGTGATTTAAGAATTGAATTAACTTCAAGGGCATTTCATTTGGCGGGAGAATATAATCCACCAGGCCCGTTTTAATTGATGCAAGCGGCATACTGCTATATTCCGCCGTTTCGGGAAGCTGAACCATTGCCATCCCAAGCTTTTCTTTGATCATTCTAAGCCCCGTTTCGCCATCTGCCCCCATCCCCGAGAATATGATACAAACGGCATTGTTCCATTGGTCTTCCGCCAGGCTTTGCAAAAAATAATCAATTGCCATATGCGCGCCTTTAGACCGTGAGGCGTTGAAGAGTAAAAGATTTCCGTTATGAATGCCCATATCCTTATCGGGTGGGATCACATAAACATGATTTGGCATCACAGGCACCCCATCTTCTGCTTCAGTAACTGTTAAAGCGGTAAACCGTTGAAATAGAGCCACTGTATCAACGCTGTGTTCTGATTGCAAATGCATAATTATCACAAAGGCAAATCCAGTGTCTACAGGCATATGTAAAAAAAACTGCTCAAAGGATTGAAATGAGCCGGCTGAGCCTCCCATTGCGATAATCGGAAATAACTTCGGTTGCTTGCTTTTTGTTATATCAGAAGCAAATTCCTGGCGTGGATCGTTTTCGTTAATAATTTGCGAATCTTCTAGTCTTTTCATTCAGCATTAGTTCCAGTTCAAATTATTGAGCTAAAATAAGGTTTTGAATCATAAATTAGTTTGACAGTCATTTAACGTTTTATAGTGGTCTATATCACATGCCTCCCTGGCTTTTTGTAAAATTTAAGCATAAATCCTCAAACTAGCAACGTCATTATAAGAAGATTAATGTAGTTCCTAAACTGGATTCTTAAAAATGAGTATTAATACGTTGAAAGGGAATAAATACCTGATTTTCACATAGTCAAATCAAACGTCATGACAGCGGGTTTAATGATTAATTGTTTTTGATACATCAATCAACTATTCCTTATGTATATACTTGGTATAAATGCGGTATTTCATGACTCATCCGCTTGTATTTTTAAAGACGGGATTATGCTTGCCGCGGCAGAAGATGAACGTTTTACAGGCATCAAACATGGTAAAAGACCTACCCCTTTTTCTACATATGAATTGCCTTTCTCAGCGATTGCCTATTGTCTGGAAGTTGCGGGTATCCATCTAAGTGATGTAGATCATATTGCTTATTCCTTTGACCCTTATTTGCTAATCGATGAAGATCATATCAACGATCCGTTAACCACCATTCCCTTTCATACTTTTGGTTTCCAGGATGTAGAATCCACGGAAAACCCTTGGAACAATCTGTTCCTATCGTCGATAATCAATGCCCCTGCACAGCTTGTAGACGGTTATCCACACCACCTTCAAAAGTGGTTCAGGGGATGCAGGGAAACTGATCTGGTCTGGCATTTTGTGGAACATCATGTTGCACATGCCGCCAGTGCGTACTTCCCTTCTCCATACGATGAAGCCGCAGTGATCACGCTTGACGGCCGCGGGGAAGTTTCGACCACGACTTATAACATTGGCCAGCAAAACCAACTCACTCGTATTACCGATGTCCGCATGCCGCATTCACTAGGTTTATTATACGAGAACATGACCAGTTACCTTGGCTTTCTTCACGCTTCTGATGAATATAAAGTGATGGCTTTGGCATCTTACGGCAAGCCAGAGTTTGTAAAAGACTTTAGAGAGATCATTACGATAGGTGAACGCGGCCAGTACACCATACAGAATGAAAACTTTGAAGAGCGTTTTGGTCCCGCAAGACTATTCGATGAAGAGTTTACCAGTCATCATTTCAACATTGCACATTCCTTACAGCAGGTTCTTGAGGAAACGGTATTAGAGCTCACCAACTGGTTTCAGCGGGAAACAAAATTGGAGAATCTTTGCCTTGCAGGAGGAGTTGCTTTGAACTGTGTCTTGAATGCCAGGATAAGAGATCTCGGCCCATTTAAACGGGTTTGGGTACAGCCGGCTGCCGGCGATTCAGGTACCGCTGTGGGTGCGGCTATGTGGGTTGATCAGCAACAACGAAAGAGTGAACAGAAAGATTTTATCATGACACATGCCTATTGGGGCCCTGATTATACAGACAATCAGATTGAGAAGTTTCTTAAATGGGCTAAGATTCCATATAAAAAATTGGAAGATGTGGCGCTCGAAACGGCACAGTTACTTGCTGACAACAAAATTGTTGGATGGTTTCAAGGACGGATGGAATTTGGGCCAAGAGCTTTGGGCAGCCGGTCGATCCTCGCTTCGCCCTCTGATCCGGATATGCAACGGAGATTAAATGAAGTAAAAGACCGGGAGGATTTCCGGCCAGTTGCTCCGGTGGTATTGGAGGAAGATGCGGCGGAATGGTTCAATGACGCCGTGCAATCACCTTTCATGCTATTCATTTTCGATGTTGCGGCAGAAAAAGAAAATCAAATTCCGGCGGTTAAGCACATCGATGGTACAGCACGGATCCAGACCATAAACGCACAACAACATCCACAATACTATAAGTTGCTTACAGCTTTCAAAGAGAAAACAGGAATCCCTGTATTGGTAAATACGTCATTCAACACTTTGGGGAAACCCATAGTTTGCAGTCCGCGGGATGCCATTAGTTGTTTTTGGACCTCCCCTTTTGATGCTTTGGTAATGGGCTCATTTTTAGTTGAAAAAGAATATGGATATAAAAATATCGGTAGTTATACCTACTTTCAACAGACCGAAACTGTTGACTAGATGCCTGGATGCATTACTCGCACAAAATATTCCAAAGTCAGACTTTGAAGTGATTGTCGTGAGCGATGGTCCGGATAAAGACACGCTTCTCGAATTGATGCCTTGGCTAAAAAAGAAGAAGCTTAATCTTATTTACGAACATAGCCCTCAAAGGAAAGGACCTGCCGCGGCGAGGAACCTCGGATGGCTGACTGCTAAAGCACCATTGATCGCCTTTACTGATGATGATTGTTTACCGGATTGCGACTGGCTATCTTCCTTTCTGAACGAGTTTAAAGATCAGACGGAACTAGTTGCCTATACCGGACAAACACGCGTTCCTATACCAAAAAATCCAACAGATTTCCACCTTAATTCTGCCCATTTACAAACCGCGGAATTTATAACTGCTAACTGTGCGTGTTCAAAGGCAGCTTTAATCCAGACTGGAGGTTTTGATGAAAGATTTAAGTTGGCTTACCGGGAGGATTCGGATTTGCAGTTTAAATTGCTGAGTCAGAATATACCTATCAGATATGTAGATGATGCTTTAGTGGTTCACCCGGTAAGGCAGTCTCCATGGGGAATCAGTATAAAAGAGCAGAAGAAAAGTTGTTATGACGCATTGCTTTTTCGGAAGTTCCCTGTTCTATACAGAAACAAAATTCACGTGAAATCGATTTGGAACTATTATGTGATCAACCTGCTATGGATCCTGCTATTTGTGTCCCTCGCCTTTGAAATTAAACCGTTATTTGTTGTCTCAGGAGCCGGGTTATTATTCCTTCTTTCAAGGCTGATCGGGCATCGGCTCAAGAACAGCAGGAAATCAATTAAACATATAGCGGAGATGATTTGGACTTCAATATTTATACCCACGCTTTCTGTTTATTGGCGCATATATGGCGCGATTAAGTTTCGCGTGTTATATATTTAATTATTGATGAGATTAGCCGAAGATTCCATCAAAACAATTGCCATATTCCGAGCACTTCAACTTGGAGATTTCTTGTGCGCTATTCCTGCGATCAGAGCGTTAAGAAGTGCCTATCCTTCGGCAGAGGTTTCCTATATTGGTTTACCGGGTATGGAAGCGATTATCAACCGATTTCCACATTATTTCAATCATTTTATTCCGTTTCCAGGATACCCAGGTTTGCCGGAGCAGGGATTTGACCAGCAAGCATTTGACCTTTTTTTGAAGGATATGCAGCACCGGTCGTTCGATCTTGTGCTGCAAATGCATGGCAACGGATCGATTGTAAATCCTTTGGTTCAATCGATGAACGCTAAATATGCTGCCGGCTTTTGCCAGTATGCCAATGAACAAACCGACCTTTTCACTGTGTATCCAAATTCCGGTCATGAGATTTCCCGGCATTTGGCTTTGATGTCCTATTTGGGGATTCCTTCAACTGGAACTGACCTGGAATTTCCGATCTATGATACCGACAAAGAAGAACTCGCTGCATTGGAACTTGATGTTCGACCAGGCAAATACATTTGTGTGCATCCTGGGTCGAGGGCAGATTGGCGACAATGGCCACCTTTGTACTTCGCTAATTTGGCAGATTATTGTATCGACAGAGGTTACCGGGTTGTACTAACAGGCACTGAAGCTGAGAAAGAAATTGTTGACCAGGTGTCTTCGTTGATGACGAAGTCGCCAATAAATGCCGCAGGAAAAACGTCAATTGGGGCGCTCGCTGCACTGATACAGGAAGCCTATGCGCTAATTGCAAACTGTACAGGCGTTTCTCATATTGCTGCTGCGCTTGAGAAACAGAGTGTGATCATCAGTATGGATGGAGAGCCAGATCGATGGGCCCCTTTGAATAAAGAACTGCACCGTACGATCGATTGGAGTGCAACACCGGATTATCAACTGGTGTTTAAAGAATTAGTGGCCCTGTTCTTCAGGCTTTAAAACCAGGAACGATCGGACTGCCGATATTACGCTTTCAACCGATGGGGGTGGTATAAATTCGCTGTAATATTTTTGGTCTACATAGGCGATGATCTTGTTTCTACTTTTCAATGCCGGTGCGACGCTAAATGGCAGCACGTAACTCGGACTAAGCCACGGTGTATGCTGTGGATTAGTTTGCGCATATAATACAACTACAGGACGTTGTAATGCCGTGGCCAGATGAACAGTTCCGGTGTTAACAGATACAACAACAGCCGCCTGTTCAATAACAGCAGCAAATTCTTCGATATTGAACCGGCCACATACGTTCACCGCCAAAGGTCCTGCATTGGTTGCAATGTACGCGCAGGTTTGATCTTCGGCAGCAGCGCCGGTGAGTAATACGGTTATGCCGGTAGTTTCAATAAGTTCACGGCACAAATGCGCCCATAATTCGATAGGATATTCTCGTTTTTGTTCAGAGACCCCAGGGTGCAAAATGATAAATGGTTGTCTGAATTCAGCGAATCCTGTTAACTTTTTTTCAGCGCTGAGCCTTGCGTTCAGGGATAGGTCAAGTTCTATCCTTCGTTCCGTGTCCTTAAGATTTATTTTTGTCAGCAGATCTAAATCTCGCTGTACCTGATGTTTAATCAATGTCAGCGGTTCAGGGTCGGGATACCAGTCGGTAAGCAAATCATACGGATTCTCCCTGCAATAGGCGAGTCGCAGAGGGATCCCGGCCAGATAGGCAAGCATAATGGCTGGCATTGGATTCTGACTATATACGGTAAAGATAACGCAGCCATCAAAGCGGCTGGATCTTAATTGTTCCAACAACTTGTATATCTGCTCAGGATGGTTTTCAGTCTGGTCTTGTTTCACCCAGGGCAAATCAAATTCGATCACTTCATCAACGGCAGCGATCAAATTAGCAACGGCCGCTCCTTTGCCTGAGGTAAGTAAAGTTATTTTACATCCGATCTGTTTGTGCAAAGTGCGGATAGCTGGAGATGACATCAAAACATCGCCCATGTTATCGGCCCTTATACAGAGTATCTTTTTGCAATTAGCCCAACTGTTCATCAATTTGCAATCGCTACTTTTAGAATGGTCTTGTTCTCAATACGATCAATGATCTTAGTGGTCGATTGATTGAAAATGAAAGGAATAAATTCGATACTACAGCCAATCCGCTTCAGCAGCTTTTCTTCTGCCAGATATTTACCTTTATAATCACCGCCCTTCACAAATACATCCGGACGGATCAGCTTGATCAAACTTATCGGTGTGTCATCTCTAGAACTACCAAAGGGAACTACATGATCAACACATCCAAGTGCAGACAGGACTTCGATCCTGTTTTCGAGTGTATTCACCGGCCGGTCTTCACCTTTGATACGCTTGATACTTTCGTCATTGTTGAGGCCAACAACTAATATATCGCCCATCTCTTTGGCTTTTTGCAAGTAATTCACATGTCCGCTGTGCAAGATGTCGAAACAACCATTTGTAAAAACGATCCGCTTTCCTTCAGTTTTATATGCTTTACATTTCTGCCTGAGCGTGCTCATCATCAACACGCTTTTTTCTGCGGTAGTCAGGAAATTGGCCAGTTCATGATCATAACATATTGATGTATCGGATTTGGTAATGGCCATACCTGCAGCAGCAGTTGCAATCTCTGCAGTTACGGGAATGTTGCAATTAGCAAGCAACGCAAGTATACAGGCACTAATGAAAGTATCACCGGCACCACTTACGCTGGGATGACTTACCTGGTGTGCATAACAACGGTGGCTGAACTCTCCTTGTTCAAAGAAAAGTGCGCCATCCTTATCCATGGTAAGTGCGATAATGGCGGCATTGGTCTTTTCTTGAAGAAGCTTTCCAAACGGCTTCAATTGCTCTGCCCTTGAAGGACTACCAAAGGGAAGTTTGAGCAATTTGATCGCCTCGTCATAGTTGGGTTTGATCAACGATGGTTTAAGGCAAGAAAAAACGTCGACCCTTTTTGAATCTACAGCAATAAATTTCGGTCGCTGTGATTTCAATTTCATCAATTCGGCAATAACAATTTGAGATATAACTCCTTTATCGTAATCCGCTACCAAGACGGCATCGCATTCGCGATAGGCCTTACATAAATTGTAGATCAATTGTGTTTCGGTTTCAGTGTCCAATGGAGCATCGGTACCTTCATCATAACGGAGCAAAGTATGTGAAGGTGCAGTTATTCTGGTTTTCACAATGGTTTGTCGCTCCTGGGCGCGGATCACAAACGTTGAAGGGATACCTGCATCGGTTAACAATTGTATCGCCGTATTGGAAACCGGATCCTTGCCGGTAACGGTACAGAATGAAACCTGGCAGCCCATCGCACTGAGGTTTGCTGCCGCATTGGCTGCCCCACCGAGGCAGTTCCTTTTTGAAACGATGTCGACAACAGGTACTGAAGCCTCCGGCGCAAGTCTTGTGCAGTTACCATGAAGGTAAACGTCCATCATAAAATCTCCAATAACCAGTATTTTGAACTTTTTGAATTTTTTAAGTATTGTAAAATAATCCGTTTTCATATTTTCAAGATATAGTCTGCTGCTTCATTTATATTTGACACCATGCAGTCCGGCGTACGGGCGTCGTTCATATGCCATTCACTTTCGTTACCATTGTTGATCAAAATGGTTCTACACCCTGCCTTATTCCCGGCCTGTATGTCATCCAGAATATCCCCAATCATCCATGACTGCGACAAGTCTATCTGGTGTTCTTCCGCTGCTTTAACAAGCAATCCGGGTTTTGGTTTTCTGCAAGCACATTGGATTTTATATTCTTTAACTATCCCCTGGGGATGGTGCGGACAGTAATAGAAATCACTTAAAAATATATCTTCAGCTTTTAGGAGGGCACTTATTTTTTCTTTAACAAATATGAGTGCGTGCTCGTGGAAATAACTATGGGCAACCCCGGATTGATTGGACACCATAATCAACAGAAAACCGGCTTCCATAAAGCGCTTTAACCCGGTTACCGATCCTTTTGAAAGTGTGATCAATTCAGGCTTTACGTTGTATGGAATATTCGGAACCAGTGTACCATCCTTGTCTAAAAAAATTGCTTTTTTATCAACTGTCATAATTTTTTCTGGAATTGCCATTCAACTTTATGGAGTCAGATTTTACCTGACTGATCATTTCCAATGGAACTTTAACGGATTTTTGTCCGACAAACAAATGGGTCTCTACCACGCTACACAACAGATGCAGCATAAGCAGATGGATTTCCTGAATCCTTTGCGGATTATTGGATGGCACAATTAAATTGATGAGGCCATGGTTTACGGCTTCTCCACCATTTTTCCCCAGCATATTGATACAGATCAAGTCCATTTCGCCAGCTGCTTTCATTGCTTTTATGAGATTTGAAGACATGCCACTGGTGCTGATACATATAAGAATGTCGCCGGGTTGTCCATAGGCTTGGACCTGCCTTGCAAACACATCCTCGAATCCAAAATCATTTGACCAGGCTGTCAGCACTGAAGTATCTGAAGTAAGGGAAAGAACCGGGAGTCCTCGTCTAAAAGGAACCTGAAACCTGCCTACCAGTTCTGCCGCAAAATGCTGGCTTTCAGCAGCACTGCCTCCATTTCCACAGACGAGGATTTTATTACCTTTTTTCAATGCTGCGCTCATGCATTCCCCGGCAGCTGCAATTTGATCGCTTATAGTCACTGACGCATTTTTTAAGGCTAAGGCCGCTTCTTCAAAAGCATCCTCGATCATTTCGACATCGTTCAGGTGTTGCTTCGCACCCGAGCCGAGTAACGATTGATACAGCTTATGCATTTGATTGGCAACCTTTTCCCAGGTAAATGAAGCATGAACATGTTTCAACGCCCAAGACCCCATATTGCGCAGCAAGTTCTCGTTATCAAATAATAAGTCTATTTTTTCGGCAAGTAATTCAGGAGATTTTGGTGGCACTAAAAACCCGGTCTTTCCATTTATCACACTATATTTTATTCCACCAACATTGGCGCCAATAACAGGTGTTGCACAGGCCATTGCCTCAAGTGGAGTAATACCAAATGGCTCATACCATGGGGTAGTGACAAAAACATCGGCTGCATCATAATACACCTTTAACTGTTCCCTGTCCTTCCTACCGGTAAAAATTACCAGGTCTGCCACATTAAGTTCGAGCGCAAGTGATTTTAGTCGATTTACTTCCGGGTTGCACCCCAATTGTAAGCCTGCGGTTTCGCCTCCGACAATAACAAGCTTCACATTTCCCTGGTTTTTCAAATAAGATAGCGCGCGTATAACATTGTCTACGCCTTTGCGCGGTACCATACGGCCCAATTGTAGAATGATCTTTGATTTGGCATCCAGCCCAAGCGCTTCTCTGGATAATTGTTTGTCAATCGGAAAGAATTCCTCTGGGTTAAAACCGCAGGGAATAATGATAATCTTGTTAGGATCTGCTTGATAATAGGTGATCAGATCCTCCCGATCCTGAGGGCACTCTGCGATGATCCTGTCAGCTCCCTTTACTAAATTTTCCTCAATCAGTAATCGTCCGACCGGAAACCTATCCTGTTCTTTTTGATGGATTCGCCGCACATGCCCTAATGCATGAAAGGTGATGACAAAAGGGATGTTGAGTGTTGCTTTCAACTGCATAGCGACTAAACCCGACATGAAAAAATTGGCATGAATCAAACCGTAGCTCAGCTGTTCTTCCTCAATGAACTTTTTCATCTCCTCGCAAAAATCATCCATATAGGGAAGAAGTTCTTCTTTGGCGATGACTTCAATAGGCCCAGCCTCAATATGGATCACGCGTACGTTTCGCCTGAAGTAAATGATCCGAGGCAAATTATAATTCTCCCATCTGGTATAGATGTCAATCACATATCCGCTATGCGTAAGTTGATTGGCAATTTCGGCCACATATACGTTTTGCCCACCGCCATCAGCACCCCCAAGGTCGGCAATTGGCGAGGCATGCTCACTGATTATAGCTATTCTGTTTTTCATGGTTATATGTTTAATGATCAATCCGGTTAGGGACGCGGCAATTGTATTTTTGGTTTCGCTAGGCTAATCTCAAATCAGTGATATATCATCTCGTGAACAACCTGCTGAAACAATTGCTCCCATTCAGCAGTGAAGCGGTTGATGTTAAATCGTTCGTTTGCAACAATTTTAGCATTTGCTCCCATCCATTCGGCGCTTTCGGAATCAGCCAGAAGATATTTCATTTTATCAACCAGGTAATCGATGTCCGTGTGTACAAAACCGGAATAGCCATTCCTGACCGTTACTGCCAGCTCAGTAGTGGCAAGGCCGACAATCGGAAGGCCAAGCATCATCGCTTCACAAACTGCGAGCCCCAAGCTGGTGTAGCGGATTGGATTGAAGAAAAAACGATATTGAGCAACAAATGCTGGAAGGTCGGGATGAAGTACTTCTCCGATACCATAGGCTTCGGCACCCATGCCTACCAGGTCGAGCGGAACCTGCTTCCTTACCTGTTCAAAAACGTCCAGCCCTAGTAATCTTCCTCTGGAAGGTAAGTTATTGATGACCACAATCCCTTTTTCTATGCTCGGGCGAGTTTGAATTTCAGGCATTATAACACCATGCGTGATCACTACGGTCTTTAATCCGTTATTATCCCACATTAACTTGTTAAAGTGTGTGACATGAACTAAGATCACATCGGGGTCTGAAACGGGGTGCTTAGCATTTGTAACCGGTTCGTAGGGTGGATCATGCTCCAGGTAGATCTTTGGCAATCTTCTTTGTTTTTCTGATAGAATATCAAACTGGTCTCTGAAATAATTTTCATCCGTCTGAAACAGGATAAGATCAAATTCCATCTCTTTTACGATTCCGGCATCAATTTCATAAACGTTGCCCCCAAATGGAAAAGTGTTGCCTCTTCCATAATAGCCCTCAGTCCTCCCCTGGTTTATTGGTATAAAGAGGTCATAATCACCCTGGGATAAATAGTACAGGTAACTTCCATGAATATGCCAGGTAAAAATCCGGAGTCGAGTTTGCTGGTCAATCTGTGCTTTCATTTATACCTTTATCTATATCCTCGTCTAAATTCTTTTCTCCAGCCTCCATTTTGGCGGCGTCAACATCATTGCTTTCCAATGGAAGTGTAGCCTTACCTGGATAGTTCCCTGAATCTTTATCCGCGTCACTACCTTTAAGTTCACCATCCGGAATTACTCCCGCATCATTATTGTAATCGCCAGCAGGGTTGGTTTCCTGTTGCTGAGGATTGGGGTTATTTTGGTTTTCCTGGCCTTTCGCATCCAAGTCCTGACCTTGATTTTCCATAGTTTTATATATAAAATTTTCGTGAAAACAGGTTTGTATCGCCTGTTGATGACCCTAAAATGTTTCAATTGGTTAACATCCTCTTGTTACAGATGTTTTTTTACAACTTCTGCTTAACCTGAAAGCAAATTCTTAATTGCTAAAATTAGACACCTGATTGTCAATTGGTTGAAGTAGACGAGCCTGATGTATAGTTTTCCAACGCGTATTTTCACCCCCCATAAACACGTAGATTTCTATAAAAAATAGGTACGCATTTACTCTTTACCAGCATCATTTTTGAACAATAATTGTTTCGTTATTAAAAGCTTAAACATGGTTTTCCACATCGGATGCTCCGGATTTCACTATAAGCATTGGAAGGGCATTTTTTATCCGGATGACCTTCCAAAAAAGAAATGGTTCGAATATTACTGCAGATTCTTCAACACTTTGGAATTGAATGTGACTTTTTACCGTTTTCCACGGTTACTTATCCTGGAGAAATGGCATCAGGAAAGTCCGGAGAACTTCCAATTTTCAGTCAAGGCACCCAGGGTGATTACCCACTTCAAGAAACTCCATGATTCGGCCGCTATGGTCGAGGACTTCTACCAAACTGTAGATCAGGGATTGAAGGAAAAGATCGGTTGTATACTATTCCAATTTCCTCCTAACTTTATTTTTTCCCAGGCAAGGCTTGAGCAGATCATCATCAGTTTAAATCCTACTTACAAAAACGTTGTAGAATTCAGGCACTTAAGCTGGTGGCAGAAAGATGTTTATGATGCTTTGGGAAAACATCATATCGGTTATTGTGGGATGGACCATCCGGAATTTCCGGGCAACGTTATCGGAAATACGGCGCACGTATACCATCGCATGCACGGGGCAACGCAGTTATATTCTTCGAACTATAGCGAGGAAGAATTGGACCACTTGTACAAAGAAATTATTGCTATGCCAGATGTTAAACAAGCTTATGTCTATTTTAACAACGATGCCCAGGGATATGCGATTGGCAATGCCCAATATTTAAAGAAAAAAGTTTACGCAGACAGCGCATAAAAAAGCCCTGTTACGAAAAACAGGGCTTTCATTCAAACACACCTTGTACCATAATATCAGGCCATGACATTAGCTTCGGTCATGGCGATTTCTGTAAGCTTAACATCAGTTTCTTTTTCTTCAGCTAAGGTTGCACCTAACAACTGTTCGGCCTGGGTGTGCTCCATCAACTTTGCCCAGGTAACCAGACAACCATAGCTGGCTATTTCATAGTGCTCGATCTTTTGGGCAGCGGAGATCAACGCTGCGTCTAACATTGCACTTTTCTCAAAGCTGTCGATGATTTCTTCCGCCTCATCCAACAAGCCTTCCATAGCTTTACATTTCTTACCTCTTGACCCAATTCCGATAGATTCAAACGTTTGTTTCAGTCGCTCAATTTGTCCTTCAGTTTGTGTATAATGTTGTTCAAATAGCGATTTCAAACCCGGGCTGTTGGCATTTGCAGACAGCTTTTTCAGCCCTTTTAAAAGTTGCTTTTCTGCGCCCAGAATATCTCTTAACTCATCTACAAACAGTTCATGAAGATGGGCATTAGGCATGTTTTGTGATTTTCCTTTCGAATGTTCCATAGTTCTATTTTTTAATTCATTTTACATAACACGGTATTTGTTCAATTTTGTGGGTTTCCATAACCTAAACAGGTTACTTTCAACATTGTTCATTGTGAGGAGAAAAAAATAAATGTCTGGATATTGGCATTTCAAGCTACCCTTGAATGTCTGGCTGTCAGCTTTTCAATTTTCCCCAAAAGTTCGTTCAGGTCGAAAGGCTTCTCCATAAAGACATCACATCCATAATCTCCGAGCGACAGGAGAACCCTTGAGAATGCAGAATAAATTATCACTGGAATACTGCAAAAATCACGGTGTTTTTTGATTTGGCTGCAGAGTTCTCCCCCGTTCACCTTAGGCAGCACATAATCAAGCAAAACGAGATCCGGATGGAATTGATCTATGAATGGAAGGATGTCTTCAGCACCTCCTATACAACGGATTTGGTACCCCTCTTCAGAAAAGAGTTCCGTAAGAATATCAGTCAAGGATTCATCGTCCTCAACCAGCAAAATATTAAGATTTTTCTTCGTAGGCTGATTTTTAAAAATGTTCTTCATGATCTAAGAATTTAGTATAAAGTTATCACTCGCCATTTTCATCCTTACTGAGTTTTTATACGGTTTTTAGCCTGTCAACTACTTAATTTCAAAAGGCTTGTTGAAAAGGTGCAAGCACTCGTTCCACCCAACTGAAAAAGTAACTATAACCAGTTGAATTATTCGATTTTAACAAACAGTTTCAGTCCCTGTTTGTTCCCTTTTCAAATTCTCTTATCCCATCTCACCTGATCACTAACGGTCTCTGAATTATTGAAAGGAGCAGCTATGAACTATAAACCGATCAACAATAAAGGACAGGCCAGGATTTTCAAAAACCCACTTTTGGAGATGCTGACTAAAACCAGGCCATGGGTTATTTTTCTGATCTACATTCCAACAAACATTACCTTAGTGATCTACGCCTCACTTCAGTTTGACTATGGCTTAAAAATGATCGCAGTCCTTTTTTTCTTAGCGATGATTTGCTGGACATTATTCGAATATCTGGTTCATCGTTTCCTTTTTCATTTTGAAACTAATCACACAATTGGAAGGCGGCTGGTCTATATATTTCACGAAAACCATCATGATTTTCCAAGAGATAAGAGCCGATTGTTTATGCCCCCCGTACCAAGCATTTTAATGTCGTTAATTGTGTTTTTTTTGTTTTACGGATTATCACTCGTTTTTACTGGGTCGGGTGGCTATGCAATGATCTTTTTCTCCGGTTTTATATCCGGTTATCTCGTCTATGTTTCCCTCCATTATGCGATCCATAGCTATACCCCGCCAAAATATTTAAAGATCTTATGGCGAAATCACCACCTGCATCATTATAAACATCCAGATAAAGCCTTCGGCGTTAGCTCAATATTATGGGATAAGCTTTTCGGCACTTTGCCACAAACACATAAGCCAATGGAAAAAAGAGAACTGTTAGAAAACCTTCAATAACAACAAGATGCAAACGATTCAAAAAAATAGACCATTCAGAAACAGGGAGGATGCCGGGGAGCAGTTAGGCAATTTCCTTAAGCCGAAATATAAAGACCTTAATCCGCTAATCATCGGTATTCCACGGGGCGGTATCGCAGTAGGCCATTATGTTGCCGATATTTTAGGTGCTGAGTTATCCTTTATCGTCTCTAAAAAACTACCCTTGCCGGGAAGAGAAGAGACCGGATTTGGTGCAGTCAGCGAGTTCTCGGAGATATACGTATCATCGTTTGGCAGAGAAATGCTGGACCAGGATGTGATTGAAGACATTATCGAAAAGCAGCTTTTAGAAGTGCGGCGAAGAGTGGAGCTCTACCGAGGTTCAAACCCCTTTCCCGAAATGAAAGACCGTACGGTGATCATTACAGATGATGGCATTGCCATGGGTGTAACTCTTGTACCGGTGATCCGTCTCTGCCGAAGAAAAAGGGCGGGAAGGATAATCGTTGCCGCACCAGTGTCTGGCAGTAACTACGATATCCATCTTAAAGAAGCAGATGCGATAGAAGTATTGGTGCAACCTGATAATTTTTATGGTGTGGGTCAGGTATATGAGCAATTTGAAGATTTTACGGACGAAGAAGTGCTTGATCTGATTGATAAATCACGGTCGAGATCAATTTAATCCTACATCAAAGAAATAATCTGGAATAAGATGGAAACTTATATCAAAGATCTATCAGCTGATCCAACAACTGAAAAAGAACAAAGCTATATCTTGAAGCAGTCAAAAGCCCTTGATCCGCTGATGTCACGAATTGGTGATGCGCAGTGTGTGTTTCTCGGTGAGGCGTCACATGGCACGCATGAGTATTATACCTGGCGTACCGCTATCTCGAAACGACTTATTGAAGAGAAAGGATTTAATTTTATTGCTGTTGAGGGCGACTGGCCAGATTGCTACAAAGTGAACCGATACATTAAGGGACTTGAATCGGAAGATAAAAAGCCAGAGGAAATATTGCTTAATTTTAGGAGATGGCCAACCTGGATGTGGGCGAATTGGGAAGTTGCAGCCCTGATATCCTGGCTTAAAGCATCTAATGCCGGACTTAACCCTGAAAAAAAGATCGGCTTTTACGGTCTTGACGTTTACAGTTTATGGGAGTCAATCGATGTAATTACAGCTTACTTGGAAAAAACGGATCCAAATGCTGCAGCATTGGCCAAAAAAGCAATGCAATGTTTTGAACCCTTTGATAGAGATGAATACAAATATGCAAGGGAACACACGCTTTCCGATTCCTGCAGAGAATCACTGATCAATATGCTCAGTGAAATTCGCAGGAATGCACCTGCCTACAATCATGATCCTGAAGCCGCATTGAATACAGAGCAAAACGCACATATTGCCATAAATGCTGAAGCGTATTATCGGAATATGACCAGCTTTAACGACAATACCTGGAACCTGCGCGATACGCATATGATGGAAACGCTGCACCGCCTTCGTAAATACCATCGTTCTGGGGCGAAAGCCATTATATGGGAGCACAATACACATATTGGAGATGCCAGATATACGGATATGCATGCAGCCGGAATGATCAACATCGGACAATTGGCCAGGGAAGAGATGGGAATAAAAGATGTGGTGCTCGTTGGTTTTGGTTCCTACAGCGGTTCTGTGGTTGCCGGGGAAGAATGGGGTGCAGAAATGCAGGTAATGGACGTTCCGCCTGCACGAACAGGAAGTGTTGAATATATTTTGCATCAGGAATCGGTTGAAGATCGGCTATTGATATTCGACAGAAGTAAAAAACAGCGTTTTGATACTGTTTTACCACATAGGGCAATCGGAGTGGTTTATCATCCTGAACATGAAAGACGTGGAAATTATGTGCCCACGGTATTGAGCTCCCGATATGACGCGTTCATTTATATCGATGAAACTACGTCAGTTCATCCGCTATACCTTCGCCCCGATGGACATAAGGTGCCTGAAACTTATCCATTCTCTTATTAGGCGAATCGATTTAGTACACTTAATATTTTTATCAGACCAAAATGATTTCAAACGCAAAAAGGCTTTTTTGGGCTGCAGGTAAAATTGGACTTCTATTACTGATTGTCCTCCTTGTGGTCCTGGTTGCACCAGGCCTTACTGTCCAGCGTGTGCAAAAGGCGGTGGTTCAACGTAAATTTATTAAGGCACCGACTTACTCGAAACTAATCTTAAAGCAAACGCAAACCATCCATACTTCATATGGCCTTAAATCAGTGCTGTTCAATTCCAGCGGATCCAAGCTCTACGCCCTCAATCTTGAAGCCATGCGTATCTATGAGTTCAGCCAGGCAAGTAAGAAAATGGTACGGGAAATCGTTTTTAGTCCGACTAAAGCTAAAGGAATAGACTATTCCAGGCGCAAACTAATGTCGTCTTTTGCAGAAAAACCAGTAGAGGCGTGTTTCAGCCATCAGGACCGGATCTTATGGGTTTCTTTACATAATGCAGGAGGTGTCGTTCCAATTTTCCTCGATGCCCCGACCCCAGGCAAGGTCTATGATCTTGGGCCGATGCACAAACTTGCCTTTATCACAGATCTATTAACAAATAAGAGGGACACGATTAGCTTTCCCCTGATCAGAACAGGGGAAACGCCGAAAGTAATTGCCAAAACGGCGGATGACAATTACTTATTGGTGAGCAATTGGAGTTCGAAATCGGTTAGCATCCTAAAGATCAACGATACGCTTGCTCCATATGGACGGAAAATAGCGACAGTTGCAACTTCAGCAACGCCCAGAGGAATTACCATAAATAACAGGGCTCAAAAATCTTATGTGGCGATAATGGGTAACAACACGGTATCGGTCATTGATCATAAAAAATGGAAGATTGAAAACACTTTTATCGTCCCTACAAATCCCAGGCACCTGGTCGCTGATACCGCAAGTCGTTTATTTATTTCCTTCAATGAACTTTCGAAGATAGCTTGCCTTGAACAAAAGACAGGCGAAGTGTTATTTGTGGCTGACACTGAGCGCCAGCCCAGGACGATAGCGCTTTCAAAAAATCAAAGATTTTTATTCGTAACCTGTTATGGAGGAGACACTATTGACATTTTTGAAATCAAGGCGAAAAGTTTTAAGCGAATTTACTCGTTAAGTTCTGATGGAAAGCCAATAGGGATTACGCTTTACGAAGACGATGACCAATTAGAAGCATGGGTCTGTAATTTTGTTAGCGGTAGTTTAAAAGTATTTACCTTCAAAAAGAGCATTTAACCAGTATCACAACTGCTGTGCTCCGATTAACCAACACAAATCCGGTGAGCAATGTATCTAAAACCGAAAGCCGTATTAACTGACGAGGAGATCAAAAAGGGCTTAGGTATTGTGATCTGGGATGGACTGGCGGCGGAAGTAATGACGTCTTTCACCGGAGGGGCATTTCTGGTCGCATTGGCGCTTCTTTTGGGTGCAAACAATGTCCAAATAGGTATTTTGGCCGCGTTGCCCATGTTCACTAATATTTTTCAATTGCTTTCTGTATGGCTGGTAGGAAAATTTCACAACAGGCGTGCGGTAGCCGTATACTGTTCATTTCTGGCCAGGATTCCGCTCATTTTCATTGGCTGTAATGTCTTGCTGTTTTCTTCGGAGTCTGTAAATATGTTGATCTTCTTTTTGTTTTTCCACTACCTTTTCGGGTCAATTGCCGGACCAAGCTGGAATTCATGGATGAAGGATATGGTTCCCGAGAAGATGCTTGGTGTTTACTTTTCCAGGCGCGGCAGGTACACTCAGACATTGAATGTTGTGCTCAGTTTGCTGCTTGCTTTCCTCATCGACTTTGTGAGAAATAATTATGATCAGTACGAGCTGGAAACTTATGGCATTTTCTTCATTACTGCGGGAATTGCAGGTATAGTTGGTGCATATACGCTTTCTAAGGCATCGGAGCCTCAATCTTATCTCTCCAACACGAATGTCTTTGCACTTTTTAAACTGCCATTGAAAAACATAAACTTCAGACGATTGCTGGTTTTTAATTCAGCATGGGTGTTTGCATTAAATATTGCTACTCCGTTTTTTACGGTCTTTATGATTAAAAGCATGGGATTGCCGTTATCCTATATCATTGTTCTATCGGTTATAAGCCAGGTGGCAAGCATTTTAACGATTAGAATTTGGGGTGTATTTTCTGATCGTTATTCCAATAAAAGCATAATTGCGTTGAGTGCGCCAATTTATATTCTTTGCATCATTGCCTGGTGCTTTGCTGGCATTTATACGCATTTATATAGCAATCTTGCCTTACTCACTTTAATTCACATTTTTAGTGGGATCGCTACATCAGGAATAAACCTGGCGTTTACAAACATCGGCTTGAAGCTTGCGCCCAAGAAAGACGCAATCGTTTATTTATCCGTTAAAAATATAATCACTGCTGTATTTTCTTCACTCGGCCCTTTGCTTGGAGGATACCTTGCTGATGTTTTTTCAGAACGGAGCATTACCATTACAGCGCAATATAGCAGTCCATACCTGACCACCATATTTCGACTCGTTTCCCTTCACGAATGGAATTTTCTCTTCCTAATTAGCGCATTGCTTGCCTTATTGTCATTAAACCTGTTAAACCGGTTTAAAGAGGTTGGAGAAGTGCACAAGGATGTTGTCAAGAGAATCATGCGGACCACCATTAGAAATAATCTGAAGGAATACTTTATCATTGGGGATCTGATTAATTTGCATGAACAATTGAAAGCAACCATCAACATTAAGAAATGGAGAACTGGAAAAGATCGTTTATAAAAATGGCTGGTCTTAGCGACTTATAATCCGCTCTTTTTCATCTTCGTCTTCATCTCTTTGATTCCCAAGATCAACCTCTGGAATTTCCGTATCCTTAGAGGAGTCGGAACTTTCAATTGGTTGAGGATCCAGATTTTCAACCGATGGCAATTCTCCACTTTTTCGGCGGCCTGTACTGCTGTTGAACTCTGGTATGTTCAGGTTTTGTGTGTTTTCCACATCATATTCCTTCGTGCCAGGTTTTGGAGTTTTTCGATTTTTCATGAGCATAGAAATTAATTGCAAATTAGCGCAATACGTTTAGGTAATGTTCTATTTTTCGCACCAGATAATCCGGTTTGAATGGTTTTCCGACAAACGCATCACAACCATACTTACCTACAGATAGGAACATATCGTTATGACCAGAGAAAATAATAACGGGGAGATTCGTCGTTTGCTTACATCTTTTGATCTGATTGCAAAGAATTTCGCCATTTAAGATAGGCAAACTATAATCCAAAAGGACAAGATCTGGCCTAAAATCTTCAATCAATGGCAAAATATTTTCGACACAGGTGTAAGCTTTATAGGTAAAACCTGCATTAGTAAATATTATTCCGAGGACTTCAATCAGGGCTTCATCGTCTTCAATTAACAAAATTCTTTTGGCGGAGTTCCCCTGAGCAACAAATCCAATTTCTAAATTATTGAAAGTTGTGTTTAATAATTTTTCCATAAGCTTACAATTTTGATCAATAACCGTATTGAAGAGCGTTGCTTTTTGCATCTGTCGTGATCCAATTTTGATGCTTCATTATAGAGATCTATAGTAAAATTACGGGAAGCCTTTAAAATCCAGATATGTATTTATACGGTATTTAAAAGGGCGAAATACTACTTTAACATCCATGACTAAAGTTCAAATTAAGTATGATAGTGACAAAGAAAGTGCCATTTCTAAGCCTTACTGGAACTTTTGATTAATCCACCACGCATTTTCAGTACAGATTTAAACATTCGCTCGGGAATCTGGTTATAATAGTGTTACTAAGCTATCGTTTGATTTAAATTTCAAGAGTATGGAAACAAATCACTTAAGAAAATATTCCTATTTCTATCGTAACGGACTCAGTATAGTATTCCTTATGATATTTTTGTTCACTTTGGCTGCACAGGCTTATACAGGTTGGAAAACTCATAATGAAGAACTTCAGGAACTACAGGCGAACGAAATTGGCTTTAGTGTTTACTTAAAAAGTGGACATTTCATCTCTGCCACGTTTGAAAATTTTGAAAGTGAGTTCCTTCAAATGGCATTATATGTGTTAATGACCGTCTCGTTACGCCAGCTTGGATCTGCGGAATCGAAAAAATTGGATGAGCCTGAAGAGGTTGACCGCGAGCCGAAGCCTACCGAAGACGCTCCCTGGCCTGTAAAAAAAGACGGCTGGATCTTAAAAATATATAGCAATTCCCTATCCATCTGCTTTTTCATTCTGTTCTTTGTGAGCTGGGGGTTACATCTGTATGGAAGTTGGCAGGATCACAACGTGGATCAGCTGATTAAAAATTTGCCTAAAGAAAGTATAGCAGCTTATCTTAAACAGCCCAATTTTTGGTTTGAAACATTTCAAAATTGGCAAAGTGAGTTCCTTTCTGTGGCCGCTATTGTGATATTCACTATTTTCTTACGACAACAAGGGTCGCCGGAGTCCAAGCCTGTAGACGCACCGAACCTGGAGACGGAAGAATA
>JAPSHM010000145.1 GCA_031179845.1 Pedobacter sp. | reverse complement strand
TTTTGGGAAGCAGTTTGGAACTTACTATGACGTTTATAGGTTCTCCATGTTAGGCGAAAACAAACATATATATGGAGGAGACGTAATTGGGACTACCAGACTAAGAAATGGAGACCGCATTCGTATAAGCCCGTCGTATACCGATAGTTACCAGTTCAACGGGTCTTTAAATTACACCAGGGACTTTGGAAAACATTCCCTATCAGCACTAGCTTTATATGAACAGCACGAATCCTCATTTGATTCGGTAAACGGAATGGTTGAGGGGATCATCCAGGGCGGTTTGCCAAATCAAAACTACGGTACTGGTCAGAATACATCAACAGAAGTTCAAACTGAGTTTGGACGTTTGGCCTATGCTGGAAGGATAAATTACAGCTATGATGATAAGTATTTGTTGGAATTAAGTGTCAGGGCAGACGCGAATGTGAATTTTGCTCCCGGCCACAGGTGGGGTTACTTCCCGTCCGTATCTGCAGGGTGGATCGTTTCGGATGAAGGCTTTTTCAAAAATAAAATCAAAGGTGTTGACTTTTTAAAGCTTAGGGCATCAATTGGATTTCTCGGAGCGGACAATACCAAAGGGTACCAATACCTTGTAAACTATGCTAAGGAAACCAGTAAATCCGCCGTATTTGGTGGAAACGGAAACATCGGCCCAAGTTTCAGAACAAATAATGCAATCGGAAACGAGAATTTATCCTGGGATGAAAATACTAAGATGAATGTCGGTATCGATGCTAAGTTCTTGAAAAGCAGGTTATCTCTAGCGATAGATGGGTTTCTGGATAAAAGAAGGAATATGCTAAGTACCAGGTCATCTTCGGTGCCAGCTGTTATTGGTGCTAAAGTGCCGACAGAAAATTTTGCATCTGTAAATACTTTCGGTTATGAGCTATCCCTGGGATGGAAAGACGTGATCGATAAAAATTGGTCGTACAATGTCAATACATTCCTGTCATGGAGTGATAACAAACAGCTGCTTTTTGATCAGGAAGCCGGCCGAATTGGCACTTATTTAGATGGGACTGGCTTATCCTCTGACAGAGGTAAATATGGTTATCGTTATGAGGGAATGTTCAGGACCCAAGAACAGGTGGATAGCTATTTAGCGGCAAATCCTGGATATAAACTGTTTGGGAAAACCCCTGAACCTGGGATGCTTTATTATAAAGATATCAGAGGAGCGTATGATAAAACAACAGGCAAATATGCCCCGGCCGACGGTGTCATTACCGATGTAGACCAGGATTTTTTGACGAATAAAGCAGATAATCATTACGGGCTCGGTTTGAATTTTGGCACCTCCTATAAGACAGTTAGCCTATCGGTAGTTATGGGAATGGGCTTTGGCGGACAAGGATCAGTTGAAGGTGCTGCAAGGTCACAAGCAAAAACATATTCTAACAGACCAGCTTTCTGGAAAGATCACTGGACACCGGAGAACACCAATGCCCAATATCCAGGTCCCGAATTCGAAGATACCTATAATGTAGAGTCGGAATTTTGGTTTAGAAGTTCATATACTTTCAGGATCACTAATTTTAACCTTTCTTATGGCTTGCCTCAAAGTATTACTCAAAAAATTGGTATCAACAGCGCCAAAGTATTTTTAGTGGGTACAAACCCAATTAACTTCTTCAATCCATATGATTATAGAGATAATGCCAGTGCGTATAACGTATATCCTAATCTAAGAACGTTGTCCTTGGGTGTAAATATTGGCTTATAAAACTTAGAACTATGAAATTATACATAAAATTATCTTTGGTTTGCCTGTCACTGTTGTCATTGGCCAGCTGCAAAAAAGTTTTGGATAAACAGGATCTTACAACGATTCCCGGAGATTTGATCTTTAATGATTCAACAATGGCTATCCTGAATGTAGATTATATCTATTCTCAGAATCTACCTGATTGGGGGGGGAATGTTGGTGGAGACGTATCAGGGAAAGCAGCGATTTTATCTGATGAAGTTTATGGAGAAAGTAAGTTTTTTGAAGGAACATTGACCGCAGATGACGTTACAGATATTGGTCGTGGACTCGATCCAAATAACAACTGGGGCAAAATTAGAAGTATAAATGATTTTATTCGGGATATTGAGGCCGGAACGCTACCCCTGGCTACAAAAAATAGAATGAAAGCACAGGTGTTGTTTTTCAGGGCTTTTAGATATTTTGACCTGGTAAGGCTGTATGGCGGTGTTCCGTTAGTGCTTACCTCGCTGCCAGGAATTGGCGATCAGGCAAAAGAAGATGCTAGATTACCAAGGAGCAAAACCAGTGAATGTTTTCAGCAAATCGTCAAAGATTTAGATACGGCGATGAAGTATTTGCCAGGACGTTGGCAGGATCCTGGAAAAAATTGGGGCAGGATAACAAAGGGAGCGGCTGCAGCTTTCAAAGGCCGGGTATTGCTGACCTATGCCAGTCCGCAATTCAATCCTGAAGATAGTCAAAGTAGGTGGCAGAATGCTTACGATGCCAATTTAGAAGCTTTTACGCTGTTGAAAGCAAGTGGGTTTGGTTTGGCAGCGTCCTATGAGAATATGTGGTTTCCAGCATCAGAAATGGAAAATCCGGAGGCCGTGTTTGTCACAGGATATAATAATTCAACAGGCGATCAGGTCAGGAAAAATAATTCGTACGATCGGGCTACCCGTCCTTCTTACCTTGGAACAGGGGGTGGATCAAATCAACCAACATGGCAAATCGTACAAGCTTATCCAATGAAAGATGGTAAGAAAATAACGGAAGCTGGTGCCTATACGTACGATAGACAGCATTTCTATAAGAACAGGGACCCAAGATTTAATGCGACCATAGCCTATAATGGAACGACCTGGAGAATAAACGGCAATTCGAACTATCGGTTGTGGACTTACTTCTATCCGAACGAAAATGGCAAACTGGTAACTGAGGAAGTAAAAGCTACTACTTCTGGATTTTATACGCGTAAGGCCATTGACCCTACAATAAATGGCGAAAACGATCAATATGTAGGTACGGATTGGATAGAGATCCGTTTTGCAGAAGTTTGGTTGAATCTCGCAGAAAGTGCTGTAGGGATCAATAAAACAAGCCAGGCTGATGAAGGTTATAATGGGTTAATTGAAATCAGAAAACGAGCTGGTATTGAACCTGGAGCGGATGCGCTTTATGGATTAAAAGCGGGTATGTCAAGGCAAGAGCTATTTGATGCCGTACTTTATGAGCGACAAATTGAATTTGCTTTCGAAGGAAAGCGGTTCTGGGACCTGAGAAGGTGGAAACTCATTGAGCGTGTATTGAACGGAACGAGAAGAACTAAAATTCAAGTGAACTTAAAAACAGGAGCTGGGATTCCAACTCCCGCGGAATTCAAAAACGCAAACAGTACTAAGTTCAGGGATGTTACTGATCTAGACTTCGCTTATACCAATTATTTCGAATTAGTAGAAAGTAATTTAGATACCAAATACCAGATCAATTGGAAACCAGAATATTACTTCTTTGGAATGCCTGCATCAACTATTGCTAATAATCCAAATTTACAGCAAACACTTAACTGGGGCGGTTCATTTAACCCCCTTCAATAATATACCGCTCTCATTTGGTTAGATAAAACGCCCTCATCGTTCTTTATTTGGTTAGAAAAGATTCCCGTTACCGTTGGTTAGTCCATGGTAACGGGTTTTTTATCCCGCCAATCAATGCAAAAACAAATTAAATCAATCCCAACCTAAACCCAATTATTTGATTAATTATTTACTTTAAACCAAACCGAAAATTAGTGCTCTGAAACGAATACCAATACCAATAATCAAATACCGGTTATCTACTGAATTGTACTAGTTGCAGCTCAGCAGGTAATCAAATAAACCAAATTATAAACCAAAGAAACCAAGTATGAATGCTAAACTTTTACGAGCGGTAAAGGGGGTAATTGTATTATCCTTACTTTTTTGTGCAACCTCGTATGCGCAAATAAAGAAAATCACGGGTAAAGTGACTGACAGTAAGGACGGTGGGCCAATGCCCGGCGTTAATGTCAGTATCAAAGGCCAACCCAGTAATGTGGCCACAAATGCGGATGGTATTTACACCATACAGGCTGATCCGGCCACAGATGCATTGGTATTCTCTTATATCGGATTCAAACGACAAACGATCAATCTGGAAGGTAAGCTGACCCTAAATGTATCTTTAGCTTCAGATCAGGCAGAGCTGGAGGAGGTAGAAATTATTTCTGTCGGATATGGAACCAAGAAGAAATCAGACATATTAGGTTCAGTAGCTACGGTTACCGGCGAAGAGCTGATGGATATTCCTGCGCCAAATATTGCGGCAGCCCTACGGAATCGTGTGGCTGGATTGGGCGTTAGTCAGGTCTCTGGTAAACCAGGTGCATCCATCAATCTAAACATCAGGAATGCTTCAACGAGTGAAAATGGTAGCAGTATTGGTGCTACAGCTGAACCTTTATATATTATAGATGGAATTTCTATGATTGGCAGTGAAGCTTTTGACAATCTTGATGCATCTATGATAGAAACCATTACCATTTTAAAAGATGCTTCTGCCGCAATTTACGGCGCTTCTGCAGCAAAGGGTGTGGTACTGGTAACAACTAAACGTGGAAAGGCCGGAAAGGTTAAACTGAGTTACAATGGCTACGTAGGCGTTTCGGACGCAGCTAAAGTCCCTGAAATGCTGTCTCCTTATGAACATGCGGTATTGATCAATGAAGGGATCAGGATTGCAGGTGATTCTTTTAGCAAATCTTTTGCACCGGAGGACTTAGATTATATCAAAACTTTGAACTATAAAAGCTGGTACGATGAGCTCTGGCAGGCTTCTACTACACAACGCCATAACTTAAGCGTTTCGGGTGGCAGCGATAAAATTACTTTTTTTGCAGGTGGAAGTTATCAAAACGAAAATGGTAATTATGCAGGTTTAAAAGTGGATAAATATACCTTCCGAAGTGGTTTGAATGCCACTATTCTCCCGGGTTTAAAAGCCGACATCGCTTTCAATATCGACCAGAATATTAATGTCTCCAATAATGACCTGGGAAAGGAAAATGATGCCGATTTTTTCAAATCAATCATCACTACACCAGGCTGGGTGCCAATCAGTGTAGATGGAATGCCGGTTGATTTTGGAGTCAATCCCTTAGCATTGTTAAACTCTGGATATTACGATAATCGAAGAGGATTTGGTTACCGGGTTAATGCCAATTTATCTTATCAGCCTGAAGCTATAAAGGGGCTGACCGCTAAATTTCAGTTTTCCCAGGGAGGCAACTCCAACCGCACAAGGCTCTACAAACCGCCATATAATGAATATGCGTTCGAAATGTTCGGCAGAAATGATGCTTTTTTTAGCAATGTACCGGCCACAGCGACTAATCATGTAGTTTCAGTGATAAATGCAGACGGTGCCGAGACCAGAGCAGGACAGACTACAGGAAACAATTATCAGGGATTTTTAACCCTTCAATATGGTAAGAAGATTGCCAGGCATACCATGGACCTGGTCGCCGGTGCTGAACAAACGGTTTCTTACAGTGAGCTGCAGAACAATATATGGGTTGGACAACTGGTTCCGGAAGTCGATGACCCCTGGGCGTTCGATGTTAACAAAATAGGGCTGCCACAAAGGACAGTAAGCGAAGCTACCAAACGTTCATTTTTTGGCCGCTTTAGTTATGATTTCGATAAGAAGTATTTATTTGATCTGGTCGGTCGTCTCGATGCTTCATCGAACTTCGCTTCTGGCAACAGATGGGGACCTTCCGGAAGTATCGGCCTGGGATGGATCGTCAGTCAGGAGAAGTTTTTTAAAGACAACGTTAATTTCATCAACTTCCTTAAGTTTAAAGTCAATTATGGCATTACCGGAGATGATCGCGTAGATGCTAGATTGTGGCAGGAGCGGTATGTAGTAAGTACAAATGATGGTTATCTTTTCGGCGAAAGTAACGGTATCGGCTTAAATCCTGCAGTGCTTGCCAACCCAAATATTACCTGGGAAAAAAAACAAACTTTCAATGCTGGTATTGAAGCCACATTGTTCAACAATAAATTAGACGTTGGTGTTGAGGTTTTCCGAAACTTTACCTATGATGGTTTTGATGGGGGGGTAAACAAACTCTATCCCATGTACGCAGGATTTAAAGCTGCTACTGTCAATTATCGTGAAGTGTACAATTGGGGTACTGAATTTAGTCTCGGTTACAAAGCAAGCTTAGCTAAGGATTGGAGACTGAATGCAAGCATGAATTTTAGTTTTGGCAATTCCGTTACCTACCGTGAATTCTTTGAACCTGGTAAATTGCCGCTGATCATTGGTGAAGATATCATCAGAACAGGTTTGGATCCGCGTCTCTACAGTTCTAATAATTTAGGTTTAATCGCTAAAGGCATCTTGAGAACACAAGCAGAGGTCGACCAGTTCGTTTCGGAGAACCCAGTGTATAACTTCAAGGGTAATGCGCCTGAAGTGGGTTGGATAGTATATGAAGATACAAATAAAGATGGGATCATTGATGAGTCAGATCTGGTTCCATTATTTAAACATCCAAACGCATTCTTAGCAACAGGGATCAATTTAAATCTGAGTTACAAGGCGTTTAGCTTAAGTACCAGTATCAATGCAAGGTTAGGTGGTAAGGAATTCTACGACAGCAGGGCGGTTTCCTCTGCATCTTTAACAACGAATGTGTTATCGATATGGAAGGATCGCTGGACTCCTGAAAATCCAACGCAGGGCAGATTACCGAGGTACGATGATCCGTCAATCGGCGTGAATTCTACGTTCTGGGCTGTAAATGGGACTATGATCAGAATCAACAATATGACTTTAAGCTATAAATTGTCAGACAAGTTGTCTCGGGGATTGGGATTAGGCGGAGCCAGAATTCTTGCTACAGGAAATAATTTATGGACAATTGTAAATCCATTGAAATATAAGGACCCTTACACAAGCAGCGCTTATAACTATCCTACAATCAGGACAATATCATTGGGTTTAAGTGTTAACTTATAATATTAGAAGTTATGATTAAGAAATATAAAAGTATCCTCAGGAAGCCTGTTCTTTTTCTGGCTGTAGTTACGTCAGTAGCTGGATGCGTTAATAAAGATGAATTTTTTGAATTGAAAGACAGATCCGCAATCGACGCGGCAATCTGGAGTACGGAAGGTGCAATCGAGATGCATTTAAGTGAGACTTACGATATGGCTGTTCCTCGTTTCCCTCATCAGGATTCCTATGATAGATATTCTGTACACCTTGCAAGTGATGAGAATTATTTTTCCGGTGATGATACCTATGCCAAAGCAGCATTAGGTTTACAGGGAATGCTGGCCAACAATGATGTCAGGTTTGTCGGTAATAAATATCAGGGCAATAATTTTGGTGATAACCGTTATTTCGATATTGCGCGCTGCAATAGTGCAATCGTAAATATCCCATCAGGAACATTGCCTGAACCATCAAAAAAGAGACTTCTGGGTCAATACTATGCATTGCGAGCCTTGATCTACTTTGATCTGGTAAAAGTTTATGGTGGTGTGCCACTGGTCTTAACACCACAATCCCCGGGCAGCTTAGATGTTGGCGGAAGGGCAAAAGCAAAAGAATGTTTTGATCAGATCCTGAACGATCTGAATATGGCCAGTGAGCATCTGCAGGGGTACGTCTGGAATGATGGCAATGGGAGGGGAAGGATCTCTAACGAAATTGTAGCTTGTTTGAAGGCCAAAGTGCTCCTGTATTGGGCAAGTCCGCAATTTAACCCTGGAAATGATGCTTCCAGATGGCAGACCGCATTGATCGCCAATAAGGAAGCTTACGAATTATGTAAAGCAAATGGTCGGAAATTAATGTCTGATTATAGCCAGATTTTCTTAACCGAAGGAGTGGCGAATACGGAAGCCATTTTTGTACGTACTTATTCATCGGGAGTTGAACGAAGGGGGCAAAATATTGAAGACAAAGTACGCCCTACCAGTGAAGGTGGCTCAGCGAATAAGGCTTTCATACCCACGCTTATTCTAATGAATGCCTACCCTATGAAAGATGGTAATTCAATTGATGGCGGAGGTGCGTATACCTATGATGCTACCATGTTCTGGCAGAACAGAGACCCTCGGTTTGCTGCTACTTTTGCCTACAATGGAAGTGTCTGGCCACTTAGTGGAAAAGCGGGTAGACAACAATGGAATTATGCAAATGCCGCTGGGGAAACCGGAAATTTTGCAGTGTATTCCAAGAAGTTTTCTAACCCGTCGATTCCAAGCGGTTCAGTTGATTACCGAAATAATTTGGGAGGGAACGGAATGGACTGGATAGAAATTCGATTTGCTGAGGTCATGATGAATTATGCGGAATGTGCCAATGAAACCGGTGACCAGGCTACCGCTAAAAATTTACTTAGGGAAATCAGACAACGCGCCGGTATCGAAGCTGGAACAGCCGGTAATGATTACGGTTTAGGAGCAGTTACCGGAACAACTCAGATGCATGACTTCATCGCAAATGAACGGTTTATTGAATTTGCGTTCGAAAATAAGCGTAACTCAGATTTGAGACGATTAAGAAAGTGGCACACCCTGTCGGGAACCATTCAGACACTTCGTCTTGAATTGAGGCGGTCGGGGGATAACGATGTGCTGGAGTCTCCAATTCCATCGGATCCAACACGGTTAAATAGAGATACATTGGATTTCAATAAGAAAAGCACCTATAATCATTATTTCAGAAATGCAATCCTTACTCCGAGTGGAATCAGTTCTTTCAGCATTCCTGAATATCATTACTTCTATACTTTCCATAACGATTTTATAAATTCAAGTCCGTTGATTGAACCAACGATTGGTTGGGCTGCTGGCTCATTTGATCCTTTGAATTAACTACATCATTAAAACAAGAAAAGATGAAAAATATAACATTTAGATTAGGTGTTGTTATTGCCGGATTGACCCTGTCATTTAGTGCATGCAAAAAGGAAGCTCCAAATATCTACAATATGTTTGGCGACATTTCTGTCACCTTCAATGGAAACCACCCTTTTAGTGTAACAGATTACAGAGAATACAATGACGGAGATAGCATCTATATAGACTATACAATTACTTCGGCAAAAGAAGATATGGCAGCGGTCTGTATCAAATGGGAAGGACAGGAAGGCCCGGTTTCCACAATTAATATCGCTGATGCACCCAATAAACGCAGCTACTCAGGCGTTTATAAAATGCTTGCCACCAGGGGAGGAGAAAGCAAGTACAGGGTATATGCATTGAATACCCAGGGCGTTTATATTGGAGACGGTTATACGTCTGTTA
>JAPSHM010000144.1 GCA_031179845.1 Pedobacter sp. | reverse complement strand
TCATCAGAAATGAGAACGGGACCTATCAGGTAGACTTCGCCAAATTCGGGGACGCAATGAACAAGCTGAGCAGGCTGATCATCACCCTTCAAGGCAATGGCGACAAGGCCGCAGTTGAAAAGATCCAGCGTGAAAAAGCGATCATTGGTTCGGAATTACAAGCTGATCTGGACAGGCTCACCCAGAAAAAGATCCCGGTGGATATTGTTTTTGACCAGGGCGTTGACGTGTTGGGAGTTAAATAACCAGATGCTTATCGATGATAGCCTCTAAGGCACCAATATCAAAAGGCTTGGACAGATAGCCATCCGCACCTGCCTGATCCGCCAGCGCCTTTACATCGTTGTTGGCGGAAAAATAAATGACCGGAATGTTCTTTAAATCAACATTTGCCTTCAAAGCACGGGTGGCGTCAATCCCACCTACATCAGGCAACCAATTGTCCATAAAGATAATATCCGGCATATAAGCCATTACCTGCGCCTCTATGTTGTTAGAGGTCGATGACGTATTGATGTCGTAACCAGCGTCCTCTAAGATGATCGTGCAGAGCTCTAAAATGTCTGCATTGTCATCAAATACGAATACTCTTTTGTTCTTGCTCATTTATGGTCTTATAATTAAGATAACAAATTTATAAATTCTGCGATATCTTCAACTGCCAAAATGCGGTCAATTGCGACCTGCTGTTTCGCCTGCTCTGGCATATAGCTAACCTGTGCAGATTCAGGGTCCTGAATGAGGGCCATACCACCCCAGGCCTTTACAGTTTTCATTCCATTCACCCCATCGGCATTTGATCCGGATAACAGCAGACAATGCAGGCCTGTCTTATACACCTCTGCTGCGGTTTGAAACGTAGCATCAATGGAAGGCCTGGAATAATTGATTTTTTCTGAGTAATCCAGGGAAAAAGTTTCGTCTTGCTCGATCAATAAGTGATAGTCGGACGGTGCAATATAAATAGTTCCGGGTAGTATCTTTTCCTTTTCATCTGCTTCTTTAACAATAAGTCCGGTACGTGCAGAAAGCAGCGCCGGCAGCAAAGAATCTGCCCCATGTCTCCTGTGCACAATGATGATAATAGGGAACGCAATGGCGACATTAAGATCCGGAAGCACCTGAAGCAGCACATTCAGGCTTCCGGCAGACCCGGCTATAATAAAAGCATTGCATTTCCCAATCACCCAACCTTCCTCCATACTTTCTCTCCCGGAAGGCGTTTATATCTTTTGGCAATTCTGGAAAACTCAATCGTCTCCTTCGTGCCCAACGCCAAATACCCCAAATCTTCCAAACTATTGTCGAACAGATCAAGCACGTTATGCTGAAGGTCCCGTTCAAAATAGATCAACACATTTCTACAGAGTATTAGCTGAAATTCATTAAAAGAGCGGTCAGAAACCAGGTTATGCGTCGAAAAAATGATCTTTTGTTTAAGCTCCTCATCAAATTTGGCCAGCGAGTAGCTGGCCGTATAGTAACTGGAGAAATCCATAGTTCCCCCGGATAAAATGTAGTTCTCCGAGTACTGCTTCATCTGAGCCATCGCAAACACACGCTGTTCCGCCTTCTCCAAAACCAGCGGATTCAGATCAGTTGCGTAGATCAACGACTTATGCAACAAATTAAGTTCTTTCAAAATAATGGAAATAGAATACGCTTCTTCCCCTGTAGCGCAGCCCGCGAGCCAGATCCTGATCAAAGGATAGGTGCCCAGTTTTGGTAAAACATCTTCACGCAATGTTTTGAAGAAAGAAGGGTCCCGGAACATTTCCGTCACGTTTACAGTGATCTGTTCTACGAACCGCTTAAAATAGACCTGATCGTTCAGGATTTTATACCTAAACTCAGCAAAGCCCAAAGCCTGGTCCAAACCATACAACCTTGAAATACGCCGCTTTAAAGATGCTCTGGAATAACCGGTAAAATCATAACCATAACGTTCCAAAATATCTGAAAGCAACATCTCCACCTGTTCGTCCGTAATCGAAGCTATTTCCAAATCCTATTCAGTTAAAACGTAAAGGTTTAACAATTTGACAAGTTCATCTACATTGATGGGTTTAGAAATATACCCGGAAGCACCTGCGTTTAAACAGCGTTCCCGGTCGCCAAGCATCGCCTGTGCGGTAACTGCAATAACGGGTATATTTTTAAACCCAGGGCTCTGTTTCATGATGGCCATCGCCTCATAACCATCTATACCCGGCATCATCATGTCCATCAGCACTACTGCTACTTCATCATCCTCAGCAAGGATCTCAAGCCCTTCCTCTGCACCAGTTGCAGATAGGCACACATAACCCCTTGCTTTAAGCACCGCTCTTAAAGCAAAAATGTTCCGGTTATCGTCATCAATTATTAATATTTTATTTTCTGCCATAAGTAAAAAACAGCAGGTCTATGATCAGACCTTGTTATAAAGCCAAACTCTAAGTAATGAAATCAATTGATCTATGTCTACAGGTTTCGAAATATAATCCGAAGCCCCGGCAGCAATGCACTTCTCTCTGTCGCCCATCATCGCCTTAGCAGTAACAGCCAAAATAGGCAATTGTTTGTAGGCAGGCACCTTCCTGATTTCCTTTGTCGTCTCATATCCGTCCATCTCCGGCATCATCATGTCCATCAGCACGACATCTACCAGGGGATGCGCTTTAAGCAGTTGAAGCGCTTCTTTTCCATCGGTCGCAGCCAAAACGGTCATCTTATGCTGCTCCAATGCTTTGGTCAGGGAGAATATGTTCCTCACGTCATCGTCAGCGATCAATACCGTCTTACCTTTCAACACTTCATAAAAACCCCCGAACTTCTCAGATGGAAATATCTTCTTCCCTTCTTCAACTTCCTTTTCTTCGACCAAATGAAGGAACAAGGCCGCTTCATCCAGGATTCGCTGATAGGAATGGGCTGTTTTCACCACAATGGAATCTGCATATTGCCTGATCCGGCTTTCTTCACCTTTCGATAAGTTCTTTCCGGTAAAAATAATAATCGGCAGATGCTCCAGCCCCTCGCTTTTCTTAATCGTTTCCAAGGTATCATAGGCGTTCTTATCCGGAATCCCCATATCCAGGATCACACAGTCGACTTCATTTTTATTTAGCGCCCCAATGCCTTCGGTAACATTACTCGCTACCTCGGTGTGAATGCTATAATTGCTCAGGAAATAACTTAGCGCTTCAGCATGCTGCTTGTTCTCTTCCACGATCAATACCTTTTTTGGATGTCTGCTCAGTGCATGTTCCAACTTTTGAAAGATCTGCTGCATGTGTTCCAAAGCAACCGGCTTATTGATAAAATCAATGGCACCCTTCAGTAAGCTCTCCTTCTTAACTTCCAGAGAAGACATGATGTGCACCGGTATCGGCCGCGTTGCCGGATTAGATTTAAGCTCTTCCATCACCTGCCACCCATCTTTTACCGGCAGTTGTATGTCCAGCAGGATTGCCAAAGGCTGGTAATGATTGGCCAATTCTATCCCCACATCCCCACGTACAGATACGATCCCTTTATAATTTTTTTCCCGTGCAAACTTCAATAAGATCATTGCAAAATTGGTATCGTCTTCAATGATCAGGATCACGCGGTCGCCCGCCACAATACTTGCCCTGTCATCTTCAATTTCCTGAGGAATATGTGCTACCGTAAACCGGTCAGCTACCGGCTCCATTGGTACCAGATGATTTTGGGAAGCAAAGAGCTGCCGCGTTCCCTCCTGACCATCCACCGCTTTACGTTGGACAGCCGGCAAACAAAAAATAAATTCACTCCCCACATCCACCTTGCTGTTGAGCTCAATTTCTCCGCCCAATAGCTTTGCCAGTTCCCGGCTGATGGACAATCCGAGACCGGTGCCCCCAAACTTCCGGCGTGTAGAGCCGTCTGCCTGCTGGAAAGCTTCAAAGATCAATCCCTGCTTATTGGCTGGAATACCAATCCCGGTATCGGTCACTTTAAACAAAAGCCTTTCTCCAGGTTCATCCTTCTGTATCGTCAGGCTTACTTTTCCTGAGGAAGTAAATTTGATCGCATTGGACAGCAAATTCTTTAGCACCTGCTCAAGGCGCATCTTATCCGTATGGACACTGGATAGACCAGGTTCGATGTCAATGAAGAGTTCCAGGTTTTTATTCTTTGCAAGCGGTTTAAACAGAGAGTTCATGTCAGTGGCCACCTCTGCAATACTAATCTCTTCAAACTCAAGCTTCATCTTACCCGCTTCAATTTTAGATAAGTCCAGAATCTCATCAATAAGGCCAAGCAAACCCTGTCCGGAGCTTTGGATCACCTCCGCATATTCTGTATATTCCTTATCCAGGTCCTTATTTTCCGACATAAGCTTAGAAAGCAACAGAATCGAATTCAGCGGCGTGCGCAATTCATGAGACATGTTGGCAAGAAACTCCGACTTATACTTGGTGCTCTGCTCCAGCTGTTCTGCCTTCTGTTGTATATCCAGGTTTCTTTCCTGGATCAATTGATTTTTTTCCTCGAGCAGACTCGTGCGCTCTTCGAGTTCCTGATTGCTTTGCAGGAGTTCCTCCTGCTGCACCCTGAGTTCCTCTTCAGAGGTCTGGATCCGCTGCGTCTGCGCCAATAGTTCTGCATTCAATGCTTCCAGCTCCCTATGCTGTGCCTGTAGTTCCTCTGACTGGGCTTGGGTCTCTTCCAAAAATTCCTGTAGCTTTTTACGGTTCTGAGAAACATGGACAGCGACGCCGATATTATTGGCAATGCTGGACAGGAACTCGAGCTGCAGCGGAGTGTAGGTTTGCAGCGAGCCGACTTCCATCACGCCCATCACCTGCCCCTCTCTAAATATTGGAACAGCCACAACATTTCGGGGACGAGTAGCGCCCGCAGCATAAACGATGGTCAATTCATCCTCAGGTATCTCGTTAATAAGGATCTGTTTCCCACTCTGGGCGACTTGCCCGGCAAGTCCTTCACCGACATGAAGCCTGTTGCGCTTTTTCTCTTCCGTTAAGGCATAGCTTGCAGCCAAAAGCAGCGATTTATCTTCCTCAGCCAAATAGAATGCCCCTACCTGGCTATGCGTCCGTGTCACTACTTCGTCTAAAATGTCATTGGCCAGTTCATGCAGGTTCTTCTCCCCTACCATTTTATCGTTAAGTGTAGCAATGCCCGACTGTAACCATTCCTTATCTGCCAGTAACGAGAAGGAATATTGAAGGGATTCGGCCATGGTATTTAAAGAGTTGGCCAGACTTCCCAGTTCGTCTTCCTGCACCTCATCCAGCCGGATCTGGTAATCTCCACTGGAAATTTTATTGGCTATTTTTTGGATGGTAGCAATCCGCTTATCGATCTCTTTATTTTTTTCTTCCAGCTCCTTTTGAAGGTCTACACGCGCATCGAAGTCAAAGGAAACTTTCCGGTAAAAGAATATGGTGATCAGAATGGCAAGAATCGCTGCAATGATTATGAGCAAAGGCGTATACCCAGCTAGTCGGTCCATATTTTCGGTCCTCAGGCCCAGCAGTCGCTGTTCCTCAGTTTCCATTACCTTAAACAGTTCCCTGGCGGAATCCATATACGCTTTTCCACGAATCATGTCAGCAACCCCAACATTTCCACCCCGACTTTTAATCGCTACAGTTTGTTCCAACACCTCAAGCCGCTGCTGAATGAGCTCGCGCAGCTTTTGAAGATTCTTGAGTTGAAAATCATTGCCTTTCGCTTCAGCGGAAAAGTTGTCAAGCAAGGCAAGTGCATGTTGTTTAGATCCCGAATAGGGTGCAAGGAACGATTTATGACCAGTCAACAGAAAGCCGCGCTGCCCCGTCTCCGCATCTTTCAGGGTTGAAACGATCTCTTCCAGGTTGGTGATCGTCTGATTGCTATGTGCCACCATGTCCGCGCTTTCGATCAAACTTCTTATGCTTAAATAAGAGGCCATGGAAGTGATAAAAAGTATCAGCAAAGAAAGACTCAAGCCAATACGCAAATTGTTCTTTATAGTTTTCTTACCCATAGAATCCACTCAGTTTAATCCATTTCTTCCACCGGAGTTAAAGGAAGCGTGAAATAAAATTCAGACCCTTCACCCGGTTTACTTTTTACGCCAACCTGGCCGCCATGACGGCTGATAATCTCTGCAGAGATGTACAGGCCAATTCCTAATCCCTGAAAATGAATCGATGTTTCCTCCACTCTAAAAAATTTCTCAAAGACACTTTCCTGTAATTCAGGGGCTATGCCGATCCCGAAGTCACGGACGCCGACATAAAGTTCCCCGTCTTTCGTAAGCATATTAACATGGACTTCGGTAGTGCCAGGCGAGTATTTGATAGCATTGGTTAAGAAGTTCACGATCACCTGTTCAATGCGCATTTCATCAGCGTAGATTCGCTGAGGGGCAATTCCCTTTTTAATGACCTTGAATGTGGGATTCACCTGATGAATGACTTCGAGAACGCCATCTAAAAGCGTGTCAAGTGAAAAGTATTTTTTGTTGAATTCCAATTTACCACTTTCAATTTTAGAAATATCCAGCAGGTCGGCAATCAGATCATTCAGCTTCTCCAACTGTACCTGCGCTTTCGAAAGGTGTTTTCTAACCGTTGCAATGTCTCCGCGCTCCACACTTCGGGCCAACAACTGAACGTAGCCTTTTACACTCGTCAAAGGCGTCTTTAGTTCATGGCTCGCAATGCTGATGAACTCATCTTTTTTACGTTCTGCCTTTTTTCTAAACTCAATCTCATCGAGCAACGCGCCTTGAATCTCGATCAGCTTTCTACTTTGCTCATAGATTCGATAGAAAGTCTTCACTTTCAACAGCAGGATATCCAAGTCTACCGGCTTAGTGATATAGTCCAGTCCTCCTGAAGAATAACCTTTTGCGATCAATTTCAGATCAGTATTTGCGGCAGATAAAAAGATGATCGCGGTTTCCTTTGCTCTGCTATAACCAGAAATGGCTTCTGCAACCTCAAAGCCGTCCATTCCGGGCATTTGAACATCCAGAATAATCAATACATATTCGTTTTTTAATACTTTCTTCAAGGCCTCTTCACCCGATAATGCAGTATCAACTTCGAAATTATGTTTCTCCAAAACCTTTTTTAACGAGATCAGGTTTTCAGGGGTATCATCTACAATTAATATCATTATTAAAAATAAATAAGGCTTCTAAATTATCACTATATGCCATTGGAATTAAAGGTATCACCCTGATTGAAATCACCCGTATCAAATCCTTTCTTGAACCAGTGCATCCTTTGCGCAGAAGTTCCGTGGGTAAATGCATCAGGCACTACCTCTCCTTGTCCCTGCTTTTGAAGTTTATCATCGCCAATCGCGTTCGCTGCGTTCAGGGCTTCTTCAATATCCCCCGCATCCAACCTGAAATTCTGCAGATTTTGTGCGTGGTGCGCCCAAAGCCCGGCAAAAAAATCTGCCTGCAATTCCAATTTAACGGATAACCTGTTGTACTCAACTTCACTCAGCTGGCCTCTGGCATGTTGTACTTTATTTGAGATTCCTAGCAGGTTCTGTACGTGATGACCCACCTCATGCGCAATTACATAAGCCTGCGCAAAGTCGCCGGCAGCACCAAACCTGTCCTTTAAATCCTTATAGAAAGTTAGATCGATGTAAACTTTATGGTCGGCAGGACAATAAAATGGCCCCACAGCAGCACTTGCATTTCCACAGGCGGACTGTACACTGTTATCGAACAAGGTAAGCACCGGTGGTTCGTACTCCCTTCTCAATTCTTTAAATTGTGCAATCCAGACAGAATCCGTTGACTCCAGCACCCCGGCAACAAATTTGCCTTCAACGTCCTGCGGAACACCTTGCTTGCCAGTGGCCTGCTGAGATTGTCCTGCCGGCAGTTGACTGATCAAGCCGGTGAAATCCTGACCAAAGATCAGCCCGAGCACGACAACAATAATTGCTGCACCACCACCCAGTACCTTTCCACCACTCATTCCACGCCTGTCATCAATATTGCCACTTCCTTTACCGAACCATTGCATATGCTAAACTTTTTTAATTTGAATTAAAGGCAGCGACAATTGTTGTACCAAAATCGAATTGACCTAACGCTTAACTAAATGCCATGATCGCCTTTTGAATCCTTTTTTCTGTTTCATTTTGTCCAAGAGCCACCGCGATATCAAATACCCCGGGACCATATTTTCCGCCAACAAGCATGATTCTAAAAGGCAGCATCAGCTCACCCGGCTTAAAAGAGTGGGCAGCAGCGAGCGTTTTGAACGTTTCTTCGAGTTCTGTTGCAGCCTGTCCATCCTTTAGCGTCAGCGCATAAGTTTCGAAAAACTTAGCCTTTTCAGTCGTCCATTTAGGCTTTACCGCATCCAGATCAAATTGCTCAGGGGCGATAAAAAAATATTTACTTTGTTCAACAAAATCGGTTAACAAAGTGCAACGGTCTTTAATCAGGTCAATGATCTTTTCCAAATACGCATCATCATTCAGTGAAATGCCCTGCGCTGTAAAGGAGCCTTTTACCGATTGAAGCAAGTCTTTTGCATTCGTCTGTTTGATCCATTCATGGTTGTACCATTTGGCCTTTTCAAAATCAAATTTCGCACCTGCCTTACTGATCCTTTCTATAGAGAATTTATCACTAAGTTCATCCAGTGAAAACAGTTCCTGATCGGTACCATCATTCCATCCTAGCATCGCCAGCATGTTTACAAAAGCCTGCGGCATAAAGCCCAGTTCTTTGAAACCTTTGGTAAGATCGCCCGTTTTAGGATCGAGCCAGTTTTGCGCATATACAGGAAATCCCAATCTATCGCCATCTCTTTTACTCAGTTTGCCATTGCCATCCGGCTTCAAGATCAATGGCAAATGTACCCATTGCGGCATCTCATCAGCCCATCCAAGGTATCTCCATAACAAGATGTGTACAGGTGCCGAAGGCAACCATTCCTCGCCCCTCAATACGTGGCTGATCTCCATCGCGCGGTCGTCCGCAACAACAGCCAAATGATAAGTTGGCATTCCATCTGCCTTTAAAAGCACTTTATCATCTACCAGGTTTGTGTCAAAACTCACAAAGCCCCTGATCAGATCTGTAAACGAGACGGTTTCATCCGCAGGAACTTTGATCCGGATCACGTATGGGGTGCCGGCTGCCAAAAGTGCTGCAACCTCCGCTTCACTTAATGTGAGCGAGTTGCGCATTTCTCCGCGAGTGGCCAGTCCATAGGTAAAATTGGGTATTTCTTTTCTTTTTACATCGAGCTCTTCGGGGGTATCAAATGCGTAGTATGCACGCCCGTCCGTAATCAGCTGATCCGCATATTGTCTGTAAGAAGCTTTACGTTCATCTTTGAAG
>JAPSHM010000143.1 GCA_031179845.1 Pedobacter sp. | reverse complement strand
CATCGGAAAATATCCTATGTACAATTTATTTAGCGCTTCTTCTGAATTATTTAAGACCCCTAAAACAACCTCTCTATCTGTTGGAACTGAACTGCTTAACTTATTACTCACCAATTAATACCTTTATACGTGAATGGTAACCCAATGTTAGCTAAAAAAAATATTTTTTTCGCAATTATCATTCGACGTCCGCAAAGCAAGAACGGCATAGCCCGGTAATTTATATGCGCCTGTTGGTAATTTAATATATTCTTGCTTAATTTAACATTCGTACTGTCCAACAGTTCGTTGCAACTTCACATTTTAAGAAAAGAACAACCTTAGGAACGAAAACCTTTTAAATATATCTAAACATAAAAAAAGATGATATATTTGCGGCTCGGAAAGAAACTCAAAAACTTATCTGATTGTAAAACAGAATAATGTCATGAAAAAGCAGATTTATCAAATTTAAATCACTTTTTTTTTATTTCACTGGGTTACCTTTTAATCATTTGAGTATTAATCTGTAAAATTAATTAATTATTTAAAATAGAATTAGAATGAAAAACGCATTTAAATTTGGCTTTTTAGCTTTAGCAATCTCTTTATCAGTAGCAGCTTGTCAATCATCTGAAAACACTGGCGAATCAACAGATACTACTATGACTGATACTTCAGCTGTTGTTACTTCAGTTGATACTACAGTTACTGATTCAACTGTACAAGATACTACAGTTACTACTACTACTGAGACTACTTCTCCAGCTCACTAAGCTAAGTTAACCTCATTATAAAAAGAGCCTGATCATATATTATGATCAGGCTCTTTTTTGTGTACTGATTTTGCTCAGGAAACGGCTAATAATGTTACCTTTGCGCTTGTAAAAAACCCGTTAATTAATGAATTTATCTCCACTTCAAGCGATTTCTCCGGTAGATGGCCGTTATAGAAATACAACCCAACAGCTTTCAAAATACTTTTCTGAATATGCACTGATCAAATATCGGGTATATGTAGAAATAGAATATTTTATCGCATTATGTGAAGCCGGCTTGCCTGGATTAGATCAATTCAATAAAACAAATTATGCAAAGTTACGCTTGATCCATGAACGGTTTGAAGAAGGTCATGCTCAGGAAATTAAGGATACTGAAAAAATAACCAATCACGACGTAAAAGCAGTAGAATACTTCATTAAGAAACAATTCGATGCGCTCGACTTAGCAGATTATAAAGAATTCATCCACTTTGGACTGACATCGCAGGACATCAACAATACTGCTATTCCATTTACATTTAAGCTGGCCCTGAATGAAGTTTACTACCCGGCAATCCTCTCGCTCATCCAAAAGATAAAAGATCTCGCAATCGAATGGAAGGACGTACCATTATTGGCACATACACATGGTCAGCCAGCTTCCCCTACTAAACTAGGGAAAGAATTCCTTGTTTTTGCTGAACGTATAGAGATTCAGCTGAACAATTTAAAAAGCATTCCGAATAGTGCAAAATTTGGTGGCGCTACCGGAAACTTCAATGCCCATCACATCGCTTATCCAAATATCAACTGGGTCGACTTTTCCAACAACTTCGTAAACCAGACCTTAGGTTTAAGCCGTGCGCAGCATACCACACAAATTGAACATTATGACCAATTTTCCGCACAATGTGATGCATTAAAAAGAATAAACAACATCATTATTGACCTAGACAGGGACATTTGGGCTTATATCTCTAAAAATTACTTTAAGCAAAAGATCAAAGAAGGTGAAGTAGGTTCATCGGCGATGCCGCATAAGGTCAATCCAATTGACTTTGAAAATGCTGAGGGAAATGCCGGTATCGCAAACGCGTTATTCGAGTTCTTCGCTGCTAAGCTTCCTATTTCCCGATTACAACGCGATCTAACAGATTCAACAGTGTTGAGGAACATAGGCGTACCAATGTCACATACCCTGATCACCATCGCTTCAACTTTAAGAGGGCTAAATAAACTTCTGCTGAATAATGATGCGATCAATGCGGACCTGGAAAACAACTGGGCAGTTGTAGCCGAAGCCATACAAACTGTATTGAGAAGAGAAGCCTATCCTAATCCGTATGAAGCACTTAAAGACCTGACCCGTACCAATCAGAAGATCACTGCGGTTACAATGGCCGACTTCATTGACGGGCTGAATGTATCAGAAGACATTAAAGCTGAGCTTAAAAAAATCACTCCTTTTAACTACACAGGGGTCTTTTAACGCTCGTCTAAGATATAATGACCTAAAACAGACACCTGCCTGAGAAATTGAATAACGAATTAATTATTTTTGTAGAAAAAATAAGACAATGACTATCAACGTATATACAGAACAAACGCCAAACCCTGCTACAATGAAATTCATGGTCAATAAATTATTGATCAATGGCAGTGAAGATTTTGCAACTAAAGAAAGTGCAGAACAATCTCCCTTCGCTAAGGAACTCTTCAAATTCAATTTCGTAAACGGTGTCTTCTTTGCAAGTAATTTTGTAACCGTCACCAAAACAGAAGATGCAGACTGGGCAGATATTGAGCCAATTCTTAAAGAATTTGTAAAAGGCGCAGTTGAATCTGAATATAAAATCAAAGAAGATGCATCAGCAGAAGCACCCGCATTTGAAGGTACCGAGCTGGAGATTAAGATACAACAGATCCTGCATGACTATGTTCGTCCTGCTGTTGAACAGGATGGTGGTGCAATTAGCTACAAATCATTCGATGAAGGGATTGTTACCGTTGAGCTCAGGGGTTCATGCAGCGGGTGTCCTTCGTCAACAATTACATTGAAATCAGGAATCCAAAACTTATTGCAACGCATGGTTCCAGAAGTTAAAGAAGTAGTGTCTGAGGCACTGTAATCAATACTGGTATTATTAGTAATTCAGCGTGTTGAATAAAATAACAAAGGGGGCAACTTAAATTGCCCCCTTTGTTATTTTTATATATTCAGCAATTCTTCTCGCTGACAAACACGCACTATGCTTTGTTGAAATATTCGTGCATCAGATCCAGGATCTCCTGATCAATAATCCCATTTGTCGCCAAAATCTCCCGACGCTCCATAAACTCATTGCCACCATCAAAGTTCAGTATATTTCCTCCTGCCTGTTGTACCAGGTAAGCGCCACCAGCAACATCCCAGGAATTGAGATTGTACTCGAAGAAGGCATCAAATCGGCCACAGGCTACATAGGCCAAATCTACTGCCGCAGAGCCAATTCTTCTTAAGCCATGACACCTTTGCATCATCTCTGAGAATAAGGCGATGTATTGCGTCTGCTTGTCAAATTGGTAATAAGGGAATCCTGTTGCCAAAAGACATTCCGACAACTTTAATCTTGGCGAAACACTGATAGGCTTATTATTGAGGTAGGCTTTTCCACCTTTGTAGGTGTAAAACATCTCCGCCCTGTTGATCTCGTAAACTACACCAATTACCGGCAAGTTGTCTTCATACAAAGCGATGCTGATCGAATAGGTCGGAACTCCATGAATAAAATTCGTTGTCCCATCGAGCGGGTCAATAATCCAGTTGTAGACTTCTCCCCTGGTATTAATGGTTTCTTCTTCAGTGGTAAACCCTGCATCAGGCAGCAATTTACTCAGATTTCTGACTAACAGTTGCTCGGCGTTCTTATCCACATAAGACACCATATCGTTTAGTCCTTTGAACTCGATAGATTTCGCATCAAAGGTCAATGATTCTTTTCTAATAAAATTTCCTGTAAGCCGGGCTATAGCAATAACCTTGGCACACAACATCTCGTAATTCAAACGCTACAGATTTAATAGTTCGCTAATTTTTCCTTATTCCTAACTGCATAAAGCACAAGAAGCAGGCCAGATAGGAACATTAAACAAGATATTAACTCTGCCTGCGTAAATTGTATACCGGCAACATTGTATTTGGTGTTTACCCTGATCAGTTCGATAAAGAATCGCTCAACACCGTTCATCATCAAATAAATTCCAAACATAACACCTGGTATATTGATACGGTGGCGAAGTTTCCAAAGGACAAGAAACAAAATGAAGCAAACAATTACTTCGTAAAGTGGCGTAGGATACGCTGGTTCAACCAGTTCGTTGCAAAACTTACCAACGCAGCCCGGTATTGGCGCACCTTCATTGGCCACATTGTTTGGATAAGTATAAGCCCAAAGCCAATCTGGTAACCACGAAAAAGGCTTAGGATTTAAGTTTGTGATCCCCCAATCTCCGTCTCCAGACATATGGCATCCAATACGGCCGACACTATACGCAAGCATCATACCAGGGCCACCAATATCAAGCATATGCAATACTTTTATGCCATTTTTACGGGCAATATACAATACCGCTGCACCGCCGCAGATCAAGCCACCGTAAAAAGTCAGACCACTGAATGATAAAAGACCATTGATTGGATCTGCTACAAAAGAATCCCAGTGTTCCAGGTTATCAAAGATCTTCGCCCCTAAAAAGCCCCATACCGCAGCCCAAACAATCAGGCTACTCATCAATTCATGCGGATGCTGTGTAACGATTACCTCTTTAGGTTTACCCAACTTCACTTTGTTCTTTTCCTGGTAGTCCCAGTAAGCAAACAAACCTGCAAAGAACAAACCACCTAAAATATTACCTTGTGTCGAGAGTAGCACCGTTTGGGCATCACTGACAAAAAGCTGATAGTTCAATAAAGCGTAGACCAGTTTATAACCGATAACGAAACCAAATATCGCATTGGAGATGATCTCCGTCATCGTTGCAGGTTTCCCTACCGTGACTGTTTTTTTAATGGGGTGGATCTTTCCTAAAGCCTCTTTGCGTTTAAATTCTTCAGTAAATGCCCAATAGCCGGCAACAAATGCCAGGGCTACAAAAACACCAAATGTATTGAAGGGGAGCGGAACCTGTACGCCAAAAAGATATTCGATAAAATGAGATACGGTGGGAAACATATGCTATTAAGGGTTTATGCGAATATAGGATTAATGAGACAATACTTCTTGTGTTTCTGCAACTTCTACTTCTCCATCTGCCGTAAGCTCAATCAATTGAACTTTTTTGATTTCATTTACCATTACAGGATCGTACTTAGCTTTGACTTTTACGTAGTTTTTAGTAAAGCCATGCATAAATCCGTTTTTCTGATCATCCTCAAAAAGTACTTCAGCAACTGTGTTTAATTGCGACTGGTAAAAGGCCCTGCGCTTTTTATCAGATAATATATGAAGCATCTTACTTCTGTCTGCACGGGTGCTTCCCGCAACGCGACCTTCCATTTCCGCCGCAGCTGTCTGTTCGCGCTCAGAGTAAGTAAATACATGTAAATAAGAGATCTCCAATTCATTCAGGAACTTATAAGTATCTAAAAAGTCTTCATGAGTTTCTCCCGGAAAGCCAACGATCACGTCTACACCAATACAACAATTCGGCATTACCGCTTTAATCTTAGCGACCCGCTCTGTATAAAGCTCTCGCTGGTAACGCCTTTTCATCAGTCCCAATATCTTGTTGGAGCCAGATTGAAGCGGTATATGAAAGTGAGGAACAAACCTTTTCGATGTTGCTACAAATTCTATAATTTCATTGCTCAGTAAATTTGGCTCAATCGACGATATCCGGATCCGCTCAATGCCCTCAACATCATCTAATGCTTTTACCAGATCAAAGAATTTATCTTCCCGTTCTCCATTTCTAATGCCGAAGTCGCCCAGGTTCACTCCTGTCAGCACAATTTCCTTTACACCACTTTCTGCAATCTGCCTGGCCCGATTCACTACATTTTCAATAGTATCGCTCCTGCTTCCGCCACGTGCCAGAGGTATCGTACAATAAGTACATGGGTAATCGCAGCCATCCTGAACTTTTAAAAAAGTCCTGGTACGGTCGCCGATTGAATAAGCCGCAATAAAATTATGGTTTACTTTTTCGATATTCTGCTGATGTATTACTGCCTTTGGCTGCTTTGTCAGATCAGAGATAAACTCTACGATCCTGAACTTCTCTGCAGCACCTAAAACCATATCCACCCCCTCGATCTCTGCAATTTCAACAGGCTTCAGCTGCGCATAACAACCTACGATCGTAATGTAAGCATTGGGGGCATATTTAAGTGCTTCCTTTACCACTTTACGACACTTTTTATCTGCATGTTCGGTTACCGAACAGGTGTTGATCACATATACATCTGCCGCATCCGTAAAATCTACAACAGCATAACCCGCGTCAGTGAATAACCGGCCGATAGTTGATGTTTCTGAGAAATTCAACTTACAGCCTAATGTATAAAATGCAACTTTCTTCATCCTTTAGTATTGTAGCGCCAATAGCCTTCAGCTATACAGCAATTTTGCAAAGGTAAGGTTTTACACGACATTATCCCTCATTCCAGCGGTAACTCTCCTGCTCCAACCCTGCCAGGTCTATCACCCTGCTAACAACTGTTTGGGCCACTTCCTCGATTGTTGTTGGAATGCTGTAAAACGATGGACTAGCAGGACAAATGATGCCACCAGCTTCAGTAACGATTTTCATATTGTTTAGATGAATAAGGCTAAAAGGCGTATCTCTAACTACAGCAATGAGTTTTCTTCGCTCTTTCAGCACCACATCAGCTGCCCGGGAAATGAGATCATTTGATATGCCATGGGCGATCCGGCCAAGTGTTCCCATTGAACAGGGTATGATAATCATGGTGTCATATTTCGCAGAACCAGAAGCAAAGGGTGCGTTGAAATCCATTTTCGAGTAAAAAGTGAAAGGATAATTGTCATATTCCCGATTCGCCAACTCAAAATGCCAGACCTCTTTTGCATTATCAGACATCACTACACCTACTTGTTCCACCTGATCAGACAACTTTAACAAATTATCCAGCAACAACTTAGCATATATGGATCCGCTGGCACCGGTAATCGCGACAACTACTTTCTTTTTCTTCATATCAAGCATAAAGGTACATAAGCTCAGAAACAAAAAAGGGCCGAAAAATTAATTTTCGACCCTACATCTACCTATGAAAAACATACCCTCGAAAGGGTAAGCCCAAATGTAATTAACTTTTTTTAATTATTGCAAGTTTGAACATACTTTTTTTAACTCTTTTTATCAGTATACATACACTAAGTAAAAGAGTTAGCCATTTGAAGCTATTCTTTTGAGTTCAAAATTAATTGTGGAAGAATTAGTTTTCGACATCCGCTAAAAAAAAACAGTAAGCGATAATGACATAAGTACCTGCAAAGTTTGAACAATTACAGTGATTATAAAAGAATTTTATACTTTTAACGCAGTATAGCTAACCAACTATTATGAAGCCGCAACTGCTAAAAGTCTCAAATAACCTGGTCAACTCCTTTAGTGCCAGAAGAGACAAAGTTCCCTATATCAACAATCGCTGGCATTATCATGTTGAAGTCGAACTCATTTTTTTTAAAAAAGGCAGCGGTACACAATTTATAGGGGATAGTATTAAACGATTCAGTTCAGGCGATATCGTTCTGGTGGGTGCCCACCTTCCCCATTATTGGAAATTTGACGACAGCTATTTTGACGATGGAGGAGAAAACAATGCAGATGTAATCGTTATTCATTTTTGCGAGAACTTCTGGGGAAATCATTTTCTTGCGCTTCCGGAGAATAAAGGCATTAGAACAATTTTGGAGCGTGCGCAACGAGGCATCCAGATCATTGACACAGGTAAAGAACTTATCAGTGGATTAATGGAAGAAATACTTCTGGCCACGGGGCCAAAAAGAATCATCCTATTGATGGAAGCTTTGTTGGCGATGGAGCATAGTGCTCAGGAGAAACCACTCTCTTCCATAGGATTTAGGAATAACTTTGAAGAAACGGAGAACGACAGGATCAATGCGATCTATAACTACTCTCTGACGCATTTCAAAAGAAAAATTTCAATGGAAGAAATGGCTGCTGTCGCCAATATCAGTCCAAATTCATTTTGCCGCTATTTCAAGACTCGGACAAGAAAAACCTATACGCAGTTCATCAGTGAAATACGGGTTGGACATGCCTGTAAATTACTCATTGAGGAAAGCATGAACGTAAAACAGATCTGTTATGAAAGCGGCTTCCATAATTTCGCCAGTTTTCATAAACATTTTAAGTCGATAACCGGAAAAAGCCCTTTAAGCTATCAGAAATCATACCTCAACAAATAAGAACCTTTTCACGATCAAACGAAGCAGGTTAACTTGCATTTCATAAAAAAAGCAGACCAATCAGGTCTGCTTTTTTTATCACTACAAATAGTGGTTATCTACCCATCCATCCACCGTCTACTGTCATTACAGTGCCATGCATGTAATTAGAAGCTTCAGAAGCAAGAAATAGCACCGGCCCTTTGAAATCATCAGCCTCACCCCATCTGCCGGCAGGGATTCGCTCCATGATCGATCGGCTTCGGTTTTCATCAGCCCTTAATGCGGTTGTGTTATCGGTAGAAATATATCCAGGTGCGATCGCATTCACATTCACTCCTTTTGCAGCCCATTCATTAGCAAAAGCCTTGGTCAACTGACCAATTGCGCCCTTACTTGCTGCGTAGCCAGGTACAGTAATACCACCCTGGAATGTCAATAAAGAAGCTGTGAAAATAACCTTCCCACTTCCTCTTTCAACCATATCCCGGCCAATTTCCCGGGTAAGAATGAATGGGGCCGTTTGGTTCACTGCAACAACTTCATCCCAAAACTCGTCCGGGTGCTCAGCGATCGGCTTTCTCAGTATCGTGCCTGCATTGTTTACCAAAATGTCAATTACCGGATGATCGGCCTTAACCTGTTCGCAAAATGTCTTCAAAGATGCACGGTCGTTGAAATTGCATTGATAAGCATAGAACGCTTTTCCAAAACCTTTAACCGCCAATTCCACGTCACTCCCGCTCAGCTCCAAATTTGCAGAAACACCAATGATGTCTGCTCCCGCTTCAGCCAGCGCTTCTGCCATTGCTTTACCGATGCCGCGTTTACATCCGGTAACTAAAGCTACTTTTCCTTTTAAATTGAATAAATCAAATATTGCCATTTTCTTATTTTAAATCGTTAATTGCACAATGGTCCATATCCCCGTAATCTAAATTCTCACCGGCCATTCCCCAGATGAACGTATAATTGCTGGTACCTGCGCCAGAGTGGATCGACCAGTTTGGCGAGATCACCGCTTGCTCATTTTGCATCCAAATGTGCCTGGTTTCCTGTGGTTCACCCATAAAATGGCAAACGCTCTGTCCATTTGGCACTTCAAAATAGAAATACACTTCCATCCTTCTATCGTGCGTATGCGCAGGCATGGTATTCCAAACACTTCCGCTTTTCAGCTCCGTCATTCCCATTTGA
>JAPSHM010000142.1 GCA_031179845.1 Pedobacter sp. | reverse complement strand
GCTGACCGGCCTGCATATGGACAACAGTTTGTTTCTAAAAAAGACATATCGGAAACCAACTGCATATCTTGAGGTTACAGGCGCATCGTCTCTCCATCTTAAAAATGTAAAAGTAGCCATTCCAACCGGCGTTCTTACAGTAGTAACAGGAGTGGCAGGTTCGGGTAAAAGCACTTTGATCAATGAGGTATTTGCCAGACAATATCCTGAAGTTATTTTGATGGATCAATCGGCAGTCAGCACCTCTATCCGTTCCAACCCTGCTACCTATACGGGGATTATGGATGATATCAGGCGAATATTTGCTCAAAAAAATGAAGTGAGTTCATCGCTGTTTAGCTTCAATTCGAAAGGTGCCTGTCCTGATTGCCAAGGTCTTGGGTTTATTTTTACTGACCTTACCTTTTTGGAACCGGTAAAAAGTACGTGTGAGATCTGTGGCGGCAAACGATTTAAAGAAGAAGTATTAAAATACAAGGTAAAACGAAAATCTATCAGTGATGTTTTGGAGATGACCATCCGGGAAGCCGTTGACTTTTTCGAAAGAAAGGAATTGAAACGCCGTCTGCAAGCGATACACGATGTAGGCTTGGATTATTTAACGCTGGGACAGCCGTTAAGCACATTGTCGGGTGGAGAATGTCAGCGGATTAAATTAGCCAGCAATCTTCATAAAAAAGGCAGCATTTATGTGCTGGATGAGCCAACTACCGGTTTGCATAGGTCGGATACGAAACATTTGTTGAAGATTCTTGACCGACTGGTTGACGATGGCAATTCAGTTGTTGTGATCACTCATAACCTGGATGTGATAGGAGGGGCCGACTGGATAATTGACCTGGGGCCGGAGGGCGGTAAGCATGGTGGAGAAATTGTTTTTACAGGAACTCCCGCAGAATTGGTCCAGGCGAAGAATTCGTTAACAGGGCAGTATTTGAAAAAATTAACACTACATAAATTATGAAACATAGCATCTATTTAATGACCATGTTGCTCATCATGGCGAACTTTATAGCCAAGGCCCAGGAAAGGGATACCTTAAGCTATAAGTTTGATTTGAAGGCAGCGATCGACTATGCACTAAATCATCAGAAAACGGTGCTGAATGCAATTGTTGATGAAGAAATTGCAAGGAACACTGTTAAGCATACTGTAGGGATTGGATTACCACAGGTTTCAACCAGCTTCAACTTTCAAGATTTTTTGAAATTGCCGACAACCTTGCTTCCCGGTGAATTTGCAAGTCCGCCTTCTGATTCACCAATTCCTGTTACGTTTGGTACCAAGTTTAACTCTACTGCAGGTATTGAGCTAAGTCAGCTGCTGTTTGATGGTAGTTACATTGTTGGTTTGCAAGCTTCTAAAACATATAAAGAACTGTCCGTAAGAAACACTAGACGCACAAAAATTGAGACCGCAGTTGCGGTAACTAAGGCTTATTACGCTGCGTTGGTTAGCGGTGAACAGTTTGACTTGATCGATGCGAATCTGACACAGCTGACCAAATCTTTAAACGATACAGAGGCAATGTTTAAAAACGGATTTTCGGAGAAGATTGATGTGGATCGGCTTCAGGTGCTCAAGAACAACCTGGAAACTGAACGGGAGAATGTTACCCGTTTGCTGCAAATGAATATAGATATGCTGAAATTTCAGATGGGCATGCCCATTCAGGCAGATCTTGAATTGACAGATAAGATTAGTGACGTCAGGGCAGAGCCTGTAGCTGTATTATCTGCAGATACAACGGTCTATAAAAGAAGAATTGAATATTCGCTACTGGAAACGCAAAAAAAGCTCAACGAAATGGATGTTAGAAGACAGAAAAGTTTGTTCCTTCCTACTTTAAGAGGGTTCGCCAGTGCCTCTAAAAATTTCCAGTCAGATAACTTTGCAAACCACTTCGAACAGAGTTTTCCAACATCCGTAATTGGTTTGACATTTTCCTGGAACCTGATCAGTGGGGGACAACGCCTTTACCAGGTCCGCAATGCTAAACTGGCGGTCAGAAAGTCCGAGAACGATCTGCTAGACCTGAAAAATGGGATAAATAATGAATTGTCCGCTAGTCAGAAAATGTATCTCAACAGTCTGCGATCAGTAGAGAACCAACAGCGGAACCTGACCCTTTCTCAGGAGATCCTTCGGGTAACACGGATAAAGTATGAGCAGGGAATAGGCTCCAGCTTAGAAGTGACCACCGCTGAAACTTCACAGAAGGAAGCACAAAACAATTACATCACTGCGCTATACGATCTGTTGATCAGTAAGGTAGACCTGGATAGGGCCGCAGGAAGAATCAATTATTAACATTGAATAAAGTTATAAATATGAAAACATCATTATATGCGATAGCACTGGTTATTTTTTTCGCTTCTTGCTCGTCGGAAAAGCCACAGGACAGAAAAGCTGAACTCGAACAACTTAAAAAAGAGCGCAGTACATTAAACGGAAAAATTGAGCAACTGGAAGCTGAACTGGGACAAAAAAGTGCGCAGACGGATCTGAAAGATGTAGCTACCGTTGAATTGTCTGAAACGCATTTTAAAAATTATGTGGAAGTACAAGGAAAAGTTGACGCGGAAGACAATGTAGAGATCATGCCTGAATCTCCTGGAATGGTGACCGGCATCTTTGTGAAAGTTGGTCAGCATGTTAACAAAGGGCAGGTGTTGGCGCAGCTTGACGATAAAGTACTGCGTCAAAGTATTGCGCAATTGCAGACGCAGCTGGACTTGGCGACAACCGTGTTTGCCCGTCAGAAGAACCTGTGGGACCAAAAGATCGGCACTGAAGTTCAATATCTGACAGTCAGAAGTCAGAAGGAAGGTTTGGAGAAACAATTGGCTGGATTGAGATCGCAGTCTGCAATGAACAGGATTAAAAGTCCAATCTCGGGAACGGTAGATGCTATGGAACTGAAATTGGGTGCTTCAGTAGCACCAGGTTCTCCAACCGGGATCAGAATTGTAAATGCAAGTCGACTGAAAGTTAAAGCGCTGGTTTCTGAAAATTATGCAAGCAAAGTGAATCAGGGTGATGAGGTACAGATCTCTCTGCCTGATGTGCCGGAAAACCTACAGGCCAAAATTTCTTTTGCTGCTAAGGTGATTGACCCGGTTTCAAGGGGATTCAACGTAGAAGTGAAGCTGCCATCGAATAGAAGATACCGGCCGAATATGCTGGCAATATTGAAGATCGTCGACTATAAAAATGATCATGCACTTATTGTTCCGGTAAATGCAATACAAAAATCGGAGAGTAGCGAATATGTTTATCTCGCCGTTAACGGGAAAGCTAAGAAAGCAGATATCCGGACCGGAAAGATTTCCGACGGAAAAGCAGAGGTGCTATCTGGATTGAAAGCGGGTGATAAATTGATCACGACCGGCTTTCAAGATTTGAATGAAGGGGATGGGGTTAAGTTATAAATTGATTATTCATACACGATAATGAAGGATATTAATAAAGAATTTCGACCGTCTAGTTGGGCTATCGATAACAGAACAGCCATATACGTGTTTACGTGTTTGCTGATGATCGCCGGTTATTTTTCCTACCAGAGTCTTCCAAAAGAAAATTTTCCAGAGGTGATCATTCCCAAGATTTTTGTGCAGACGGTTTATCCGGGTACCTCGCCATCGAATATGGAGAATCTGGTGACCAAGCAATTGGAGAAAGAGATCAGAGGTACATTGGGTCTGAAAAAGATCACCTCCAATTCCTTCCAGGATTTTTCTTTCATTACAGCAGAGTTCAATGCCGGGGTAGATATCAAGGATGCAAAGCAACGGGTAAAGGATGCGGTCGACAAAGCCAAAACAGAACTTCCGTCTGATCTGCCTGACGATCCGGTGATCATGGACATCAATCTTTCTGATCTCCCGATCATGTACATCAACATTTCGGGTGATTACGACTTGAAAAGGCTGAAAGAATATGCAGATGATATCGAAGACCGTGTAGAAGCTTTGAAGGAAATTGCAGGCGTTGACATTGTTGGTGCACTAGAACCGGAAATCCAGATCAATGTAGATCTTCGGAAAATGGAGGCGGCGCAGCTTTCGCTTTTTGATATCGGTCAGGCAGTAGGGAAAGAAAACAAAACAATTTCCGGCGGCTCCGTTAAAATGGATGGAATGCTGCGCACCTTAAACATCAAAAAGGAATTCAAAAACGCGGAAGAGATCGGAAATATGGTCCTCATCACACAAACTGGTGGTTCCGTCTATTTGAAGGATATTGCTGAAGTAAAAGATTCCTTTAAAGAACAAAATAGCTACGCGAGACTGTATGGGAAAAATGTGATCACTTTAAATGTCAGGAAGCGGAGTGGAGAAAACCTGATCGAAGCATCGGATAAGATCAATGCCATGTTAAAAGACATGAAGGGGACCGTGCTTCCTAACAATTTAAACATTACGATCACTGGCGACCAAAGTGATCAAACCAGGATAACCTTACATGATCTGATCAACACCATCATCATTGGTTTCATTTTGGTTACGGTTATCCTCATGTTTTTTATGGGCGTAACCAATGCCCTTTTCGTGGCTTTATCTGTGCCGTTGTCTATGTTCATCGCCTTTCTTTCTATGCCAGTGTTGGGTGGACTATTTGACTTCAACTTTACCATGAATATGATGGTGCTGTTCTCCTTCCTACTTGGTTTGGGGATCGTGGTAGATGATGCGATTGTTGTGGTAGAGAACACACATCGGATTTTCGACAATGGCAGGGTGCATATTGTTCAAGCGGCGAAAACCGCCACGGGAGAGGTGTTTATGCCGGTCTTTTCTGGGACGCTGACAACCCTTGCTCCTTTCTTTCCACTGTTATTTTGGCCGGGCATCATTGGAGAGTTCATGTATTTCCTGCCGGTCACACTCATCGTAACTTTGACAGCCTCTTTGATCGTTGCTTACATCATCAACCCTGTTTTCGCGGTCGACTTCATGAAGCCGCATGTGGAGCATGAAAATGATAGACCTACCTTTAACCGGGCCGTTAAACGCACGTTATTGGTCTTCACCGTACTGGCATTATTGGGATATCTGATCAATTTTGGTATTGGAAACTTTGTCGTGCTGCTGGCACTACTGTACTTGCTGAACCATTTTGTCCTAACAAAAGTGATCAAGAAATTTCAGACCGTGACCTGGCCTAAAGCAATCAACGGTTATCACAATCTAATTGTGTGGGCATTGAAACGCCCTCGGACGATGATATGGAGTACAGTTGCTTTGTTTTTTCTTACGCTGGTCCTGGTCGGAATTATCCCTCCACGTGTCGTGTTTTTCCCAACGGCTGACCCCAATTTTGTGTATGTCTATATTGATTTGCCTGTAGGAACCGACCAGGCTTATACCAGTAAAATAGTAGAAAAGGTGGAGTCACAGGTAACGAAGGTGGTCGGCCGCAACAACCCGGATATCTCGTCTATCATCTCCAACGTAACCGTTGGTGTAACCGATCCGCAAAGCGAGGATCAAGGAGAATATACCAATAAAGGAAAAGTGACCGTTGCCTTTGTGCCTTTCGGTCAGCGTACAGGCGAAAGTACCGCCAACTACCTCGGGAAGATTCGTAATGCCATAAAAGGCATTCCTGGCGCTGAAATCAGCGTTGCACAGGAACAGGGTGGACCGCCGACAGCGAAACCTATCAGTATTGAGATCACAGGGGACAACCTCGATTCTATTGCTGCGACTTCCGACCGACTGAAGAAATACCTTGACAATAAGCAGATCGCCGGAGTTGAGGAACTTAAAAGTGATTTTGAGAACAATAAACCAGAGATCATTTTTGATGTGAACAGGGAAAGGGCCAACCGGGAAGGCATCGCTACCCAGGATATTGGGAATACTCTTAGAGCCGCGTTATTTGGCTATGAGGTCTCCAAATACCGGGATGAGAATGAGGATTATGAGATCAATGTCCGCGCTCAGGAAGATCAGCGCAACAACATAGAGATTTTAAGAAATATGAAAATGACCTACCGTGATATGGCCATGAATGGCACCATCAGGCAGGTGCCGATCTCTTCTTTTGCAGATATTGATTATGTAAATACTTATGGCGGCATCAAGCGGAAACAACAGAAACGGATCATTATTCTTTCATCAAATGTGCTGTCGGAATACAATGCGAACGAGGTTGTTGCCAATATTCAAACTGAGCTGAATGCATTTAATGCACCTGCAGGTGTTGAAGTTCGCATGGCAGGTGAACAGGAAGAGCAAATGGAAACGGCCGCTTTTCTTGGCACCGCAATGATCAGTGCGCTTTTTATTATTTTGGTCATCCTCGTAACGCAGTTTAATTCCATCAGCAAGCCAATTATCATTTTAAGTGAAATTCTGTTCAGTATCATAGGCGTGCTGCTTGGCGTAACGATCTTTGGTATGGAGTTGTCGATTGTAATGACCGGACTAGGTATTGTTGCCCTTGCAGGAATTGTGGTCCGAAACGGAATTTTATTGGTAGAATTTGCAGATTTAATGGTGAGTCAGGGTATGGAAGTAAGGGAAGCGGTAATCGAGGCTGGTCGGACAAGGATGACGCCGGTTCTGCTGACCGCAACTGCAACCATGCTCGGGTTGATTCCACTGGCTGTAGGTTTGAACATAGATTTTGTGACAATGTTCACAGACTTTGATCCGCACCTTTATTTTGGTGGTGATAATGTCGCGTTTTGGGGACCGTTGTCGTGGACGATAATTTTTGGGTTGAGCTTTGCAACGTTTTTAACGTTGGTGTTGGTGCCATGTATGTATCTGGTTGCGGATAGGAATTCGAAGCGCGTCAAGTCGTGGTTTAAAAAATAACCGTTCTCCTCGAAGGCTGAAATCTTTTGCACTGAAGAAGTGCAAAAGATTCTAGGCCTTGTCGGAGATGGTAATTTTTTTGTTTAGAAGGGAACCGGGTACAGTGGTTGTTTAGAGGGGGCAGCTCTGGTTGCAGACATTGCAGGTTTGCAGAAAGGGCTTTGGTTGCAGAAATTGGAGAGATGTTTACTTTGCAGCTTTGGAGACAAGTCTAAATTGCAGAATTGGGAGACAGATTGGTTGCAGGATTTAGAGGCACGTTTAGTTGAAGGATTAGGAGATAGGTTTAGATTTTGGTAAAATTTTTTGTAAGTTGTTTGGAATTAGATAGCCACACCACAGGAACATAAAACTTGTATTCAAAATGAACCGAAGATCCTTTATTGTACAGCTTCCGTTTTTGATTGCATTGCCTCAAGTTGCAGAGGCTGCGGTCAATAATTTTAATCATCAGGACGATTTTGCAGGTAGTATTACGCCTATAGGACGAGTATTGGAAATGGAGGGCTGGTATGTATGGTGCAATAGTCCGATTGAGGGACCGGATGGAAGAATACATGTGTTCTTTTCGAGGTGGCCTTCAGCCAGGGGAATGGGAGGTTGGATCAATAGTTCGGAGATTGCCCATGCTGTTGCCGAGCGTATGGGCAGGCCTTTTGTTTATAAGGAAACCATATTGGCGCCGCGTGGAGCTGGTCATTGGGATGCTACAACCTGCCACAATCCGCATATAAAGTTTGTTGATGGTAAGTATTGCCTGTTCTATATGGGAAACGCAAATGGTAAAACGAATACAAAACGCATCGGACTGGCGACAGCTGATTCATTGGATGGTCCCTGGTCGCGGCCGGCACTGCCTTTGCTAGAAGCAGGTGCAAAAGGGGCATGGGATGACCACTGTACCACCAATCCTGCTTTCCTGAAGCATCCTAACGGACAGTATTGGCTTTATTATAAATCCTGGAACAATAACGATTATTATAATTCCCCTGATCCTTTAATTCGGGGAAACCGGAAATATGGACTGGCTATTGCGGACAAATTGGAAGGTCCATATGAACGTTATTCAGACAATCCCGTGATTGATTATTCTGGCAAAGGTGGAAATAAGCAATTCGAGGATGCCTTTGTATGGCATCAGGATAATCAGTTTAGAATGCTCGCAAGGGATATGGGTGTTTTCAACCATGATGTCGGATTGTATATGACTTCTGTAGATGGGATTTCCTGGAATGAACCGACGATCGCCTATAAAGCGTTATCCGCCTATATCAACGAGCCCCCTGCTCCTAAATGGTTGAAAAGATATGGCCGATTGGAGCGGCCGCAATTGCTATTCATCAAGGATAAGCCAGCCTATTTGTTTGGAACTGCACAAGGGGGAAAGTTCATGACCGCTTCTTCGTTTATATTTAAAATCGATTAGTAAGTCACGTGATTTGCGATTGACTAATCAAGTGAATTTTACTTTCGATTTACCGCAATGCCGATCTCATTTAGGCTCATTACTGCGTAAGGCTGCGATATCCAAATACGACCGTGTCGCAAACAGTCAATCAAATTTCTCTTTTTAACATATTTTAACATTATATCCTACCTTAGCTGTTGCGAAAAAAGTAAGCTTTGTCTAATTTTCGCATTGATTAAAAAATGGGTATAAATGGAAGAAGTTACTAATATTACTGAGCATTCAACGTATGGAACAGACATCCGTGCATTGAATGAGATGATACAAAAAGAAAGTGCTTTCATAGATCTCCTTTTACTGGAGATGGACAAAGTGATCGTTGGACAGAGGTATATGGTAGAACGTTTGCTGATCGGTTTACTGGCTGATGGGCACATTTTACTGGAAGGTGTCCCTGGATTGGCAAAAACACTAGCCATTAATACGTTATCAAAAGCGATCGATGCAGGCTTTAGCAGAATCCAGTTTACCCCCGACCTGTTACCGGCAGATTTGCTGGGAACCATGATCTACAACCAGAAAAAAGAGGAGTTTATTGTTCGAAAAGGACCTTTGTTTTCTAATTTCATTCTGGCGGATGAGATCAACCGTGCTCCGGCGAAAGTACAAAGTGCTTTGCTTGAAGCGATGCAGGAACGTCAGGTGACCATAGGTGATGAGACTTTTCCTTTGCCGAAGCCTTTCCTGGTTTTGGCGACACAGAATCCAATTGAACAGGAGGGTACGTACCCATTGCCTGAGGCGCAGGTAGACCGTTTCATGCTTAAAGTCGTGATCGGCTATCCAAAAAAGGAAGATGAGAAGCGGATCATGAGGGCAAACATCGCACCTCAAGGTATGCCGGTTCCAAATATTGTGATCCACACCGATGATATCTTGAGGGCTCGAAAGGTGGTTAGGGAGGTATATATGGACGAGAAGATCGAGCAATATATCATAGACATTGTTTTTGCTACCCGGTTTCCGGCGGACTATAAACTGGCAGATTACAAAAATCTAATCAGCTTTGGTGCTTCACCGCGTGCAAGTATTAACCTGGCGCTTGCGGCAAAGGCATATGCTTTCATCAAAAGAAGAGGCTATGTGATCCCTGAA
>JAPSHM010000386.1 GCA_031179845.1 Pedobacter sp. | reverse complement strand
ATTTAAAGAAGATAGCTGCGTTTGAGCGTGAAGGAATCGGTAAAAAGGACATTGTGTTTCTAGGAAATAGCATCACTGCGGGAACGGACTGGTCAAAACTGTTGGACTTACCCAATGCAAAAAACCGCGGTATTTCCGGCGACATTACTTTTGGCATTTTAGAACGATTGGATCAAGTTATATCGGCTAAGCCTTCTAAAGTCTTTTTGCTGATCGGAATTAATGACATTGCGAGAAACATTCCTGATAGCATCATCTTAAGAAATTATAAGAAGATGATCAGTCGGATCAGAGAAGGTTCGAGAAGAACCGACATCTATTTATATACATTGCTACCTGTAAACAGTTCTTTCAACAAGTTCAAAAATCACTATCACAAGGATGCGCACATTTTATGGCTGAATTCAGAGATTAAGAAACTGGCTGATCATAAGGTTACGGTTGTAGACCTCTATAACTATTTTGTTGATTCGGGTAAGCATTTGAATGCAACGCTAACGCATGATGGCCTCCATCTGAAACCAGAGGGTTATCAGGTGTGGGCAGAAGTGCTTAAAAATGGGGGATATCTGAAATAGCTTATTTAGGGGTAGCTCATTTTTCCGCGAACGCGATTTTGGGCCCGGCGAGGTATTGTTCAGGTCTGTTGATATAGGGTGTAAGGTTGTAAGTTTCTTTGCCAAGTCTACGAAGGGTCTTGTAATGGGAGACCAAAGCCGCTGAAAAAGTTGGACTTTCAATATAGTCCAGGTTGAATTCGGCAGCGGTGTCCTTTACTATTTTACCAATGGCCGGATAATGGATATGGCATATTTTAGGAAATAGATGGTGTTCAATTTGTCGGTTTAAACCGCCACAAAGGAAACCAGTAATTTTGCAATCTACAGCGAAGTTGGCTGTGGTCTGCATTTGATGTACTGCCCAGGCCTCTTCTATATTTCCTTCATCATTTGGAAGCGGAAAGCTAGTGCCTTCCACTACATGTGCGAGCTGAAAAACCAATCCCAATACCAGTCCTTGTGAAAACTGCATTACTAAAAATCCAATCACAAACTGCCACCAGGTGATGTTCATGACCAGCAAAGGAAGCACAATAAATAAAAAGTAGTAAATGCCTTTGTAAAGGAAAAGCTTATAATATTCTATTTTTGGGTGATTGGATACTTGCTCACCTATTTTCTTTTGAAAGAACTTTTTATAGTCTTTTCTGAATACCCAGGATAGCATGGAGAAGCTATACAATAGGAACGCATAAAAATGTTGGTAGCTTTGCAGCTTGTTCACAGTTTCAGTTTCCGAAAAACGGATTAATCCTGGTGCAACGTCGATATCTTCATCGTGTCCGGAAATGTTGGTATAGGTATGATGTACGATGTTGTGGCAGATGTTCCAAACGTATGGACTGGCGCCAATAAGGTTGAAGACGAAACTAAATGCAGTGTTGACCCTGGCATTCGAGGAGTAAGCTCTATGTATGGCGTCGTGACAGACATTGAAGCCCACAAAGGCGCCAAACATTCCTAACAATGCACAGAGCAATAATGTGATTGTTGCATTGAAACCACCTATGAGGATCATCACATAGATAGCCGTTATTCCTGTTAGAAAGAAGCCAGTCTTTAACCACATCGCTGGATTCGCATGAATCGTAAGATCGTTGTCAGTAAAATAAGCATCTACCCTTTTCCGCACTGTCACGTAAAATGTCGAGTTTTCGACATTTGTGAACTTAACCTTTTTTCTCATAAATTCTTCCCCTCTGGGTAGCGTTACATTTCTTGGTGTCGCTAATGTAACACAATTAAAACGAACATTGTAGCGTCATATTGTTAAATAATTGCGAATACTAAATCTGCATGCTTTCGAAATTTGATGCGTCTTGTCAAAATATTGACGGAGCAGATGATATTAAAATAAATTGTCTATTTTTACAGCCCCGAATATGGAACAGATAAAAACATCATTTGATTTTGAAAAGCCTATTGCTGAGTTAGAACAGCAGATTGAAAAGGTTAAACAAGTTGCCGATAAAACCAAAGTAGATATGTCTGCGACCTTGACAGAACTGGAAGAAAAGCTGGGTACTACCCAACAAACATTATACAGTAATCTCACAGGCTGGCAGGAAGTTCAAATGTCGCGTCATGCTGAGCGACCTCAGACCCTGGATTATATCAGCCTGATCTGTGATGATTTCATTGAGATGCATGGCGACAGGACAGTTAAAGACGATAAGGCGATTATTGGTGGTTTTGCAACCATCGATGGCGAGACGGTAATGGTTATCGGCCATCAGAAAGGTAAGAATACTAAGGAAAGGCAGTTTCGTAATTTTGGAATGGCCAATCCGGAGGGTTACCGAAAAGCACTTCGCTTGATGCGCCTTGCAGAGAAGTTCAATAAACCGATAATATCTTTTATTGACACCATGGGTGCTTATCCCGGACTTGAAGCTGAGGAGCGTGGACAGGGCGAGGCGATCGCCCGTAATTTGCTGGAAATGTCTGTTTTGAAGGTTCCGATCATTTGTTTTG
>JAPSHM010000141.1 GCA_031179845.1 Pedobacter sp. | reverse complement strand
TGGGTAGGATGCAGAAATAAGGTTTGTACGTTTTATCCAGGATTTATCAGTTTTAAAATACTCCTGGTTATAACCACCCAATGCAGTGAAACTATGCTTATTCCATTCCTTATGAAGAGTTGCATAGGCATTCACGACCGTATAATCTATTAGGTCAGTACCCTTATGCACAGAGCTGTTGCCTTCCTCGCGGACATCATTTGGACCGTACCCAATTTTGTAAGGAAGCTCATGTTTATCGGTATTACCAGCTCCGCGTCTGTAAGTAAAGTCAGTGTTTAACTTCAGCAAATTTTTAAGAAGAGATGCTTCACCGTTAAATTGCGTTTGCAAACTAAAGTATTTATCGGACGACCTGCCACCGTCTGTAAGCCGAGCAGCGGTTTTACCAACAGCAGTGTTTGCCCAGGTACCATCTGGATTTTTGTCATGGTCTGTAGGAAATAGATTGTAAATTCCTGATATAGAAAACTGATTTGGACTCTCCCTTTGAGTTGTGGTCAGATAGGTATTGTTGCCAAAACTCAACCAAGGGGCAACCTGATAGTTGACTTTACTACGAAAACCATATCTGTTGAAATAATCTTCGGCAATTTTAAGTACTCCATTCTGCTTGTTGAAGTTTCCGGAAATATAATACTGGGCTTTTTCAGATTTCCCACTGATGGAAATTGCATGATCATGAGAATACGTCTGATCATTTAAGAAATAGCTGGTCCAATCCTGGTTACCCATGTATTCCCAAACGTTCGGATCTGATGGATTGATACGGACACCAGGCATCGATGGGTTGTCTGAACGTTCTTTAGCATATTGATAAAACTGATCACTATAATTCACGTTATCCCAAGGTGTGTTGTTTGTGGAAAGCTCCAGCACCCGCGAGAAGATATAGGGATCCGTGATCTTTTCGGGGATCACAGTTGGTTTGTTGAGCGATACGAAATTGCTATAACTTACATTTACACCCGGTTGCGTACCCGTCTTTGTCGTAATTAAGATTACGCCAAAGGCGGCTCTTGCACCATAGATCGCCGAGGCTGATGCATCTTTGATCACCGATATAGATTCTATGTCTTGCGTAGCTAAACGGTTCAGCTCATCTGATTCCGAGGCTACGTTGTCTATAAGGATGAGCGGGTCGCCGCCATTAATGGAAGTGATCCCACGGATATTTATCTTCGCTGCAGCGCCTGGAGCGCCAGACCCGAAGTTGATGTTAAGGTTTGGCACCAGCCCTTGTAAACCTTGCGCCACGTTGGCAATTGGCCTGCTGGCTAACTTCTTGGCGCTAAGTTGATCAACAGCACCCGATAAGTTCACCTTCTTTTGAGTACCATATCCAATCACGACCAACTCACCAAGCGTTGTATCATCTTTTTTCAAAATGATATCGATCGACTTACGGTTGCCAATAGTTACTTCTTGTTTAACGTAACCTATGTAACTGAAAACCAGTACAGCTTCTGCATCAGACGGGCTAAAGGTATATTTACCGTTCACATCAGTCTGCGTGGCCCGAGGCTTACCTTTCTCCTGGATAGAGACTCCGATAAGCGTCTCCCCTGTGTCGTCTTTTACAGTACCCGTTACTTTCTGCTGCGCAAACGTATTTGCCGAGTAAAGTAAAAAACAGGTGATTAACGATAAGTAAAATTTTTTCATGTTTTTGATTTGTTTGCCGCAAAGAAAGCGTCGGCATATTAATCAAATATGAAGTGCTTATTAAATAAACTGACCATTCAGTAAATTTAAAATTAACAAGGAAATCTCGAAGAAGGTTTCTACTTTAGCGGAAGAATGGGAAGAAAGAGTTTAAAAGAAGATCAGCAGAAGAAAATTGTCGAAGCATTTTACAAAGTTGCGAGGCATGAAGGAATTGAAAACATCTCGTTTGGAAGAATTGCGAAGGAATTGGACATGCATCAAAGCCTGGTCGTACACTACTTTTCGAACAAGGAAGAGATGCTGCTGGGACTGATTGATTTTATCATTGCAGGTTATCAGAATATCTATCAGTCTGAGGAAGGTCATGAGGATCCCTTGGATAAACTGAAAGATGTATTGGACAACATATTCTCGCGCAGATGGAACAGCTATGTGGATGACAGTATCTTTTACAACTGCTATGCACTCATTTTTAGGCATGATGTGATACTAACCCGCTTCCGGGAGTTACATCAGCTCTTGCGGAAATGGCTGGAAAGTCTGATCCAGACCTGTATCGAACAAAAATTGATCAAATGCGAAAGTTCGGAAGAAGCGGCTGATATTATATTTGTCATTTCTGATGGTGCATATTATTATCTAAGTATGATCAAAGATGATCAGCTTTACAATAAGCACCTGGAAAGATATAAGCGGGAAGCTTTTAAGGTCTTGGGCTTGTAATGATCAAGAACACTGCGCTCTACCTGCTTCCCCGATTTTGTATTACTTATAGGCGATTGCCGCGCTTGTTGGCCCCGCCAACGGCAGCAGCGAGGTAGATTTAAACCCTACAGTCTTCGCCCAGCTATTAAAATCGTTGAAGGTATAATCAAATCCGGTACCGGTTTCTATAAGCATATTGACGCTCATCATCATTCCAAAAACATTGTCCTTTCTATCTCCATCAATAACGCTTTCAATCGCTACGAAACTACCGCCACTCGGTAACGCATCATATGCTTTCTGCATCAGCATCAACTTGGTATCCTCATCCCAGTCATGAAGGATATTGCCCATAGAGACAATATCTGCCTTAGGGAACGGATGTGCGAAGAAATCTCCGTCCGCCGTTCTTACCCGGTCTTGAAACGGAGATTGCCCAATGCTTTCATTAGCGATTGGCCCTACCGGCGGCAGATCCCAGCTCGTGCAGTCCATATGCGCATGATGCTTTGCCACCATAAGCGATAACAAACCTGCCGATCCGCCTATATCCACCAGCGTTTTGGAATTAGAGAAATCAAACTTCTGGGCAAATGCCATAAAGGCCCCCATTTGAACACCACTCATCGCATGAATGAATTCTTTCAATTTATCCGCATCAGCATAGAGCGTCTCAAAGATATTCTTTCCATTCTTTGCTTCATTTTGGGGTAAGCCAGTTCGCAGTCCTTCTTCCAGATTACCCCAAAATCCATACAGTCGGTTGTTGAGCATTTCAAGCATTCCGCCAATATAGGTAGGCTTTTTCTTGTCCAGGAAGAAATCCGTATCTAAACCATTGGAGTAAACTGCAGTTTCCAGCAAACCATCACGTTTCAAAAATCCGAATCCTGCCAGCGTATCCAAAAAGTCATACACATTTCGGTCCGAACTGTTTAAACCGAGCTGACTTTTAATTTCCTTCGCCGTCATCGCCTTTTGCTCAGCGAGCATCGTAAATAATTGAAAATTAACGGCGGCCAGAAGGATTTTTGAACTCCAGTATCCCGTGCCTGTTTGCATGATATTTTCGGGAGTTGGCTGGTTGATTTGCTGTTCCATTTAATTTATAGTTTAGATTGAATTTTGGTTTCGGTTATAAACATTGCGCAGACCTTCAAAGTTTTGATCAGATAAACTTTCGATCTCCATAGCTAAACTTAACAACTGATTAAATTGTTGTTCACATGTAATTATTAGATTGCAATCCACTATTGCAATCATTAACTGAATTTAATCAATATTCTTATAACTATTAACACCTTCCAATGAAAACGTTTGAAAAGTTTCTTAATCAGATTGAAAGTACAGAGAAAAGAACAATCGGGGGATTTGCTCCGGCTCAGCATTTAAGAAGCCCAGTGGCCCATGATCTGGCCATTTTACATTCCGAAGGACAAGTAATCGCACCCAAACAGATCAATAATTACTTGGCGCAAAACGACTTGAGTCTTGACCGGTTCATCAATGACAAACTGCTTCGGGAACGGGTGATCAAGGGAGACGATATACTGGATGTAAACTATTTAGAAAAAGGATTACACGCAGGAAGGGCAGTTTGCCGGATCAATATTATCTCATCGGAAGGTGAAGAGGGCTTTGGCACCGGCTTCATGATTGCACCGGATATCTTAATTACCAATAACCATGTATTGCCAAATGAAAACTATGGAAGACTTTCTTATGCTGAATTCAGCTATGAAAAGGGTAAGGATGACCTACCAATACCCGTAAAGATATTCCGCTTTGAACCATCCAGGCTTTTTTATACCAATGAAGAACTCGATTTCACCATCATAGCTGTACATTCTCTTGCTACCGATGGAAGCATACCCTTAAGTAACTTTGCGTTCTTAAAACTAAACCCAAACCTGGGCAAGACCAAAGAAGGCAATTACGTTTCTATCATTCAGCATCCAGATGGTAAAATGAAAAAGGTGGCGATTCGCGAGAACCAGATCACTAATCTCGATATGCCTAAATTTATTCGTTATGTGACCGATACCAAAAGCGGCTCGTCAGGGGCACCGGTATTCAACGATAAGTGGGACGTGGTCGCTTTGCACCATGCAGGTATTCCAAATTACGACAGTGAAGGCAGAATATTGAACCGCTCAGGCGGGATCTGGGATAAATCACAAGGCGAAATCCAGGTAGACTGGATAGAAAACGAAGGTGTTAGGGTGAGTAGTATTGTTTATGATATCACCACCAAAGCAGCATTAGACTTCCCATTTCTACTAGATCATTTTAGTCCGCTCACTGACCTGAATGCCATTAGTAAATCAATGGGAATAGACTGTACAGACCTGGAAAAAGAGGTGTATTACCCAGAAAAAAAAGATATTGTAGACAGAAATAAATATTACCAGCAAATAGCAGATATTCACCAGGTTAAATTAAACGATCTGCATACCTTACTTAAAAAAACACATACAAATCATCGCAATTACAGTCCATCAAAATTTGTTTATCCAAAAGTCGACATACATGCTGACGGATTACTCAGAAGTATCTACTCCGGCAAACAGTTTACCGTCCAGGAGCTGACTCTTGCCGATCAAAAGATCGATATTGAACGTCAGCTAAAATTCATTGAGCTCACTAAAATGGAAAGCACGATGATCCAGGAGGACTATAATGATCAGATAGACGAATTGGAAGCCCTACTCCCATACAATTGCGAACATGTAGTATGTCAATCCTGGTTTAGCAAACAAGAACCGATGCGGGGAGATCTGCATCATTTATTTGCCTGCGAATCGAGATGCAACAGTTTCAGGAGCAACCATCCCTATCACGAATTTCCAAATTATGAACCTGAACCGCTTATTGATATTGAGAAAGAAATGGAAACATGCGGAAACATGGAAAACGATCTGTTTGAACCTGAGAACAATAAAGGGATCGTCGCGAGAGCCGTATTGTACTATCTGGTTAGGTACCCAAAATCGATAAAAGCTTACGACATGGATGGCGTAAACATGTTGGTAGGCTGGGCTATGGAACAACCCATTACTTTATATGAAAAACACCGCAACCGGGAAATTTTCTTGCTACAAGGAAATCGAAATCCTTTTATCGACTTTCCTGAACTGATCAGCAATTTCAATTTTAGCGAGGCGATCTAAAGGAGAAATCTCGCAGGCCGAAATTTTTATAGCGTACTGATCAATCAACGGTCATCTTTTTGTAAAGTATGGATCAGAGACTAAGAATTAAATTTTCTTGCTTTATTTTCAAAAAATGAAGGATATGAAGGTTTTGCTGATTGAGGATACTCACGATCTGGCTTCTGTTATATTGCGTGGATTAGAAGAAGAAGGCATTAAGGTAAGCGTAGCTGCGGATGGTACAACAGGATTGGAAATGGCCCTTAAGTATAATTTCGATTTAATCATCCTTGACATCATGCTTCCAAAGATGAATGGAATAGAAGTTTGCAAGGAGATCAGAAAGCACAATTCAGAAATTGCCATCTTAATGTTAACTGCACTGGGCAGTACAGAAAATATTGTGTTGGGATTAGAAAGTGGAGCGGACGACTATTTGGCTAAACCTTTCAAAATGCTGGAACTTATCGCCAGGATGCGAACTTTGGTGAGGCGAAGTAGCAAACTCCCAATAACTTCAGATAAAATCGTGATGGCAGATTTGGAAGTCGACACCGAATCAAAAACGGTCATAAAAGCCGGCCAGTTGGTCAACCTGACAGCAACTGAATACCGGCTACTTGAGTACCTGATCAAAAACAAGAATAAGGTGCTTACGCGAATCCAAATTCTGGAGAATGTATGGGATATAAACTTCAATATGGGAACCAATGTAGTAGATGTTTATATCAACTATTTGAGGAAAAAAATGGATACTGGATCTGGTGTGAAGCTCATCCATACTGTTTTCGGAATGGGTTATGTTATAAAAGAAGAAGTACTGAATGAAACTTCAAAATAAACTTACCCTCCTGTTTTTCTCAATTGGCACCATAGGATTGATCCTTTTTCATATGGCCATCTTTTTTTTCGTCTCAGAATTCAACTATGACGATTTCTTCAAGCGATTGCAGGCTCGCGCCAAATTGGCGGCTGAAATAAACATCTACCCCAATGAAAAATCTGCAGCATCCCAGGAAATGTGGGGCCGCTATGCTGAGAAGATGGAAGATGAGCAGGACTTTGTGGTAAAAGTCGGACATCCGGATCTCATGCGTTTCAAGAGGCCGATTTCCTTGCCGGATCAATTTTATAAAGACATCATTTCCAAAGGAAATGCACGATATAATAAAGATAATCAGTTCTATTTCGGTCAGCTTTTTAAAACCATAAAAGGCAACTATATCGTGATTGTTACTGCATCTGACCCCTATGGATTCCATGAACTGGAAAAGTTAAGAAAAGTCCTGTTGGTTGTCTTCGCCATTTCCGTGTTGCTCACCTATTTGGGAGGCAAGTTATTTTCGCATTATTCAGTCAAACCCCTACGCGCAGTCATCACAAAAGTGAAGAACATCTCTGCCAACAACCTTCATTTGCGACTGGAAGAACTTAAAGGAAATGATGAGATGGGAGAATTAGTGCTTACTTTCAATGACATGCTCAACCGACTGGAGACCGCATTTTCTACCCAAAACAACTTCGTTAGCAATGCTTCACATGAATTGAAAACGCCATTAACCATTATCACCGGGGAACTAGAGCTCATGCTTGGGCAAAAGAACATTAGCCCGGAAATTGAAGCTTCGGCAAAAACCATTTTGGCGCACACGGACAGGTTGGGTCACATCATCACCAGCTTACTTGGGCTGGCACAAACTGGCTTCGACGGCAAAAAACAGAACTGGCAAAGGATTCGTGTTGATGAACTGATTTTTGCTGTTGTCGAATCTGTAAAAAAGATTGTTCCGGAAAGTGTTATAAAGGTAGACTTCGCCTCTCTCCCCTCTGATGAAGCCCAGCTCTACACAGAAGGAAATTATAACTTGCTCCAATTGGCGCTCAGCAATATTTTAGGGAACGCTTGTAAATATTCCAGCAATCAACTGGTGGAAGTTAGCGCCAGGATAGAAAATCAACGGATTTTAATTGTGATCATTGATCAGGGGATTGGAATTCCAGAGAACGAGCAGCAACATATTTTTGAGCCTTTCTTTAGAGCCTCTAATACGCACGATTTCGAAGGTCACGGAATTGGATTGCCTCTTACCTTAAATATCATCCGGTTACATAAGGGATCAATTGGCATTCGTTCGCAGGAAAAAATTGGCACGGAAATGCAAATCATGCTACCCGTTTCTAATTAGATTCTAATAAGTACCCGCTTTTTTGCACCATAATTCTAATTGCATTCTAATTCCGCTCTTATCAGCCTTTAATGACTTCAAACTAAAATTGTATCAATAAATATTTGATCATCAATTTTAATATAAAGTCATGAAAACTATTCTCATTCCAACCGATTTTAATCTCTCAATTTTAAACTGTATCCCGAGCCTTTGTAAAAACACAGAAGAGAAGAAATTGAAGATCATCTTCGTTCATCTATTCAAGCTTTCTGATTCTATCTCGGACTTGCTTATGCTTTCACGCAGGTCGAGAGAATACGATTACGTTAGCGATGCGTTCCACAAAGGCTGCCACGACCTGAAAAACGCGTATAAGAACATAGAATCTTTCAAGATCGAATTTTTTTATGGAAGCACACTGTCGATGTTCAAGAACTTTTTGGAAGCCAATGAGGTCGATTGCATCTTGCACCCTGATGCTTGTTCCTGGAATAAGTTGAATAAAGCAAGTATAGACCCACTAGGCTTAGTGGCTAAATCGGGGTTACCCACTACAAACATCCCAAAGAAGCAAGAAGAATTCAAATCCCAATATTCTCCTTCTTTAGAAGAGGAACACCTAATGGCGGTTTAATCTATCACTCAAAAAAAACACTGTTATGCTACTAAAGGAAAATATACCCGCAAAGTACATCTTTGGAAAGATAAATAAAGAAATGATGATCGTAGCCCTATATGCCACGATAATCACGATGTTGTACAGTAATTTTCACATTACCAGGATATCAATTCCTATAGCAGTCCCGACTATTTTAGGTACTGTAATTTCCTTACTATTGGCTTTTAAATCTAATCAGGCCTATGATCGTTGGTGGGAAGCACGCACGCTATGGGGAGCAATTGTCAACGATTCCCGGTCTTTAACACGGCAGTTGTTAACTTTTGTAGATAACCCCTATAGCGTTAGCGACGAAAAAGCATTTTGTGAACGTGTGGCGAGAAGACAAATTGCATGGTCCTATGCGTTAAGCAGGCACCTTCGAGGGCAAAATCCCATGGAAGGAATAGAAGAATTTATAAGTTCTGAAGACCGCGAATACATCTCAAACTATTCCAATAAACCTGTCGCACTTTTGGAATTACAAGGAAGTGACCTGCGGAATGCTTTCAAGCTTGGATGGATCAATGAGTATCAGCAAGTGCAGATGGACAAGACCTTAACAAACTTTTCTAATCAAATGGGTGGTTGTGAAAGAATCAAAAATACAGTCTTCCCAGTAACCTATAGTGTTTACATCCATTTTTCCATTATTTTGTTTGTGATATTGTTGCCTTTTGGATTGATTGAATTTTTCAGCTTCGCTACTATTCCACTGGTGCTTGCGATTGCTTGTTCCTTCTTTTTGATAGAAAAAATGTCCATCCATTTGCAGGATCCGTTTGAGAATAAGCCAACCGACACGCCTACGACTACAATTTCCAGAACGATCGAACGAGATATTAAACAAATGCTAAAGGAAAACTATCGCCAGGAAGACAAAATCGGCGGGCGAAGTGAGAAAGTAAAAATGTACTATATTCTATAGAACATACCCTAATAAAAATTAAAACGCGTTTAGACAACCATCTTCAGTATCGGACATCATGTCAAGTAAAAACAGTAAAACCAATAATTAGTACACTCAATTGTGTCAAGTAATTTCAGTGTAAGACAAACTGTCGCGTCCTAAAAAAACTATACACCAAACTTATTAATACTTAATAGTACTTTGGAGTATGTCAAAAGAAGTGAAAGGCAAGAAATTTGGGCGTTTGTATTTAGATTCCTTTAAACAGGAAGTCG